>JBLIRM010000166.1:0-7518 GCA_049472295.1 bacterium
ATGCGCTTTCAACCTCAGCCGTTCCCAGGCGATAACCGCTAACCTTGATGACTTCATCCACACGGGCAATGACCCATACATATCCATCCTCATCAATCCTTGCTGAATCACCAGTTTTGTACCATCCGAATTTTTCGAAACCCTTCCAATAAAGCTCTACATAACGATCCGGATCACGGTGAATGGTGCGAGCCATTCCGGGCCATGGGGACTTGAGAACCAAAAGACCCTCTTCTCCGTTTGGGACCTCTTTACCCTTTTCATCCACAACAGTGATCTCATTTCCAAAGAATGGTTTGAATACAGAACCTGGCTTTAGCGGTGTAACGGGTAAAGGGGTAATCACAAATCCGCCTGTTTCTGTTTGCCACCACGTATCCATGATGGGGCAGGAGGCATTTCCAATCACATTGTAATACCAACGCCAGGCCTCGGGGTTGAGCGGTTCACCGACTGATCCCAAAAGACGAAGACAGCTCAAATCGTGCCGTCTGGCCCATTGGTCTCCAAAACGCATCAATCCTCGAATCGCTGTAGGTGATGTATATAGAATGGTCACGCCATATTTTTCGATCATATGCCACCAACGACTCGGATAGGGATGGTTGGGTGCGCCCTCATACATTATAATAGTGGAAGCATTGATAAGCGGGCCATAAATAATATAACTATGTCCGGTAATCCATCCTGGATCCGCTGCACACCACCACCGGTCTTCGTCTTTGATATCAAATACATATTTATGAGTGGTTGCGGTATAAACGGCATATCCACCATGCGTATGCACTACCCCCTTCGGTCGTCCGGTGGTGCCGGATGTATAAAGAATAAAGAGCATATCCTCGGAATCCATTACCTCTGTCTCACAAACCGGCCCGGCAATGGGCAGGCCCATCAAATCGTGATACCAGAAGTCCCGATCATTCTCCATATACACTTCGTGCCCGGTCCTCTTGACAGTAATACACACCTCAATCGTTGGGGAGCGTTTGATAGCTTCATTCACTATCCCTTTCAGGTCCTTGATCTTTCCGCGCCGCCATCCGCCATCTGCTGTAACCAATACCCGACTTTGGGCATCTTGGATGCGTTCAGCAAGGGCCTCGACGCTAAAACCACCGTAAACCACGCTGTGAACTGCACCAATCTTTGCACAGGCCAGCATAGAAATTGCCAATTCCGGAATTTGAGACATATATATAGTAACAATATCCCCTTTTTTCACCCCCATGCTTTTCAAGACATTGGCAAATTTACTGACTTTTCGGTTTAATTCAAAATATGAGTATGTTCTGATGTCCCCCGGTTCCCCTTCCCAGATCAATGCCAATTTATTTCTTCGCCAGTTCTTTAAATGTCTGTCAATGGCATTATGGATGATGTTTATTTTCCCACCGACAAACCATTGATAAAAAGGTTTATTACCATCATCCAGCACCTGATCCCATTTCTTGAACCAGTCCAGGTTTTCGGCTTCCCTGCCCCAAAAGCCTATGGGATCATCGATAGACTCCTTGTATAATGAATCATAATCCTTGATATGGGCATCCTTGAGAACAGTCTCCGAAGGGAAATAGATTTCAGAATCGGTCACATGAGCTTTACTATTGGACTCCATTGTTTTTTGTACCTCCTTTTCAAACCCGCGCCAAAAATCCGGCTCTTTAAATCAATAAATAATTAAATCTATGCATTCAAAATATATTATATTACTTGTCAAGTTATAGATTAGTTTATCTCAAACCATGTGCATATTCAAGGATCTATAGAATCAAAAATGTTCATCTCTTGCAGGGATCGAATGCATCTTGATGATTCCAATCAATTGACAAAAAAGGCCTTCTATGATACTTTTCACTGATAATTACGATACGTTTTCTTATCCGTTAAAATGAAATTTTAAGTCGCCATTTCAATAAGAATTAAAAGAAACCCCTAACAGGAGGTATTCATGCTATCCATAAAAAAGATTCTTTTACCAACAGACGGATCGGAGCATTCCTTTGAAGCACTTCGCTATGCAAGCTCTTTCGCCAGGCAATTCAATATTACTATCTGTATTTTAACAGTGATCGAGATTCATCACAGCATATATGATGTATATGCCGATGAAATTGCATTGGATATCCAGGAATCCAAGATAGCCACTCTGGTCAATCAGAGGCTTGACGAAATAGAACAAAAGGCCAAGGAATATGGAATAAAAAATATTGAAAAGGTAACCCGTTTCGGCAGCCCTTATCAGGAGATTGTCAATGTTGCAAAGGAAAGGGATGTTGATTTAATCGTAATTGCCACCCATGGTCGCTCAGGCATTGCCCATTTTCTTGTAGGAAGTGTCACTGAAAAAGTCATAAGAACCGCTCCTTGTCCGGTACTGGTAGTCCGACCTCATGTACATGGATTGATCAATGAAAATCAGGGCTGACCTGAAATATTCTAAAAAAGATGCAGGGCCAATAAAAATAGGGAAGTAATATAACTAACCATTTATAATCTTTATGAGCAGGTAAAATGACTTAGAATCCTTATCCGTGATCTTGAGATTCATACCATCTTTGATCCCTGCAGGGATCTTGATCTGATATTTTTGAATGCCTCCCTGGACTTGAATACTAAATATTTTCGTTATTCCTTGTTTTGCCTCTTCAGGTGTGATTTCCAATTGGTACTTTGGATGCCTTTTATCTTCAATATTGGATCCGCTCCCGATTGAGGCCCAGAATCCCTTAATTTGATGAACACCTTTTACTAGACCACTCTTAAATCTTTCCTTAAGGGTACTCAAGATATGGGAAAAGTCTAATGATGATTCTCCAAAATGGATACGACCCTCCCGGACCTTCAGGCCAAATGGTGAGATTCCCCAAAAACCAAAGAATATTCCTCCAAACAGAAAACCACCGGCCAAAATCTCTCTCAAGAACCTTTCATCCATACGGATACTTCCCCCTTTGGCCATTTGCTCAAAAACTTCCCTGGATGCCGGATTCTTAAATATATCATTCAAAATATCAGTATATCCATGCCCCCCGAAACCCATCCTTACCCGATTCAATCTTTCTGCATGCAAAAGATATTGATCATACTCCTTCCTTTTTACCGGATCAATAAGGACCCCGTATGCCTCGGTAATTCTTTTGAATCTTTCAAGTGCAATCTTATCCCCGGGATTTTTATCAGGATGATAGGTGAGAGCCAGCTTTCGATAGGCTGATTTGATCTGTTTTTCATGCACATCCTGATCAAGACCCAAAATCTGATAATAGTTTTCATGTGAATCTCTATCTGAATGATACATATCTTGAAACCCCTTTTGGATATGGCCAAAATGTCAAAATCTGTAATTATTGTAACACTGTTGGAAATATATCACAATTGAACTATGATGTTCTGATATGATAAGATATATAACATTGTAAATCTTTATCATTTTATATATTATTATAATATATTGAACAATATCAAAAAAATCCTATGGCTATTGTGAATAACCCTGCTATTAATCCAGTGTGTTTGTATCCCTGAACAAAATGGCATATGCCCTTCTCAAGGCCAAGTGTTGTTGATAGCCATTAAGATCTTTAATAAAGGATTTTTTAAGGGAGAAGGTTAAGAATGAATGTTAGAAAACCAGCCGTATCCGGCCAGTTTTATCCCGGCAATCCCAGCAGACTTTTTAAAGAGATCGAAAGGCTAATAGATCCAGACATTGATAAACAGAAGGCGATTGGCGTGGTATCCCCTCACGCAGGGCTCATGTACTCGGGGCAGGTTGCAGGAAAGGTATTCTCCAGTGTGGATATACCTGAATCGGTCATTATCCTTGGTCCGAATCATACTGGATATGGCCCTCAGGCATCTATTATGGAAAGTGGAAGTTGGCAAATGCCGATGGGCAACGTTAACATTGATCAGGACTTGGCCCAGGCAATCATTCTAAATTCAGATATCCTTCAATCGGATATTTCCGCCCAAATGCTTGAACACTCTATAGAAGTCCAGGTCCCCTTTCTTCAATATTTTCATTCCGATATAAAGATCGTTCCTATTATACTCGGAGGCTATAGTCTTTCAATGTGCAAGTCTTTAGCCAAAGCAATCGTACAAGGTATTAAGAGCAATGATAAAGACACTTTAATAGTTGCAAGCACCGATTTAACGCATTACAAATCTCAAACCGAGGCAAATCTGGCTGACCATAAAGTCATTGATAAGATACTAAATCTTGATGCACGAGGGCTTTTTGACACGGTTATCCAAGAAGGGATAAGCATGTGTGGCGTGATACCTGTCACAACGATGATTCTTGCTGCAAAAGAAATGAAAGCCCAAAATGCAACTCTTGTGAAATATATGACCTCTGGGGATATTTCGGGTGATTACAATCAAGTCGTTGGATATGCAGGCATTATCATCAATTGAATCTTCAAGAATCAGAATATTTATGCCCCCATATATTAAAAGGGATGAATAATAAGTTTTCGTGCATAAGATGGGGCAAAGCATTACTCGCCTTGATTTTCATATATTTACTCTTATGTTCCTGTAACATCCCTGAACCAGCCTGCATTTCCCCCTTTTCTCCGCTCTATCAAGAAAGTCTGAACCGATCTGTTGAAAAGATTTTCAAAAAAATGACCATCAAGAAAAAAGTCGGTCAATTATTCATGGTTTATTTTGAAGGTGCGACACTATCCCCTCATCTGAAGGAAATGATCAATTACTATAATATTGGAGGCATCATCCTCTATGATGTCTCAGGAAATATCGAAAATCCTGTGCAATTGGGGAATCTTATTAATATGGCACAAACTGAGGCATCCAAACATGTGGCAGATATCCCACTTTTTGTGGCCATAGATCAAGAAGGTGGCCGTGTAGTAAGACTAACCAAAGGGGCCACGGTTTTTCCCGGCAACATGGCTGTCGGAGCCACAGGGTCCTTGAAGGATGCGAGTCTCATGGCCATGATCACTGCAAAAGAACTCAAGGCTATAGGAATCAATATGAACCTTGCCCCTGTCATCGATGTCAATAATAATCCGGACAATCCTGTCATAGGCACACGTTCCTTTGGTTCTTCGGCGGATGAAGTATCCCGTTTTGGAACAACCATGATCAAAACTTTCAACACATATGGTGTTATTTGTACGGCAAAACATTTTCCCGGACATGGGGACACCACAACAGACTCTCATATCGGTCTACCAATCATAGATCATCCCTTAGAACGTTTGGAAAGGATCGAATTCCTTCCGTTTAAAAAGGCCATAGAAGCCGGTGTTCCAGCCATTATGACAGCTCATGTGGTTATGCCGGCGATTGAGAAACAGGAAGGCATACCTGCAACCCTTTCATATAAGATCCTAACTGAGCTGCTGCGAAAAAGGATGGGTTTTGATGGACTCATTATTACGGACTCCCTTGGTATGGGAGCTATTGAGGATACTTTCACTATCAACGAGGCTGCAGTGATGGCACTAAATGCAGGGGCAGATATCCTATTATTCGGTGCGGACAAAAACCATCCCCCGGAGGATCAAATCAAGGTATTCAATCATATCCTTTCAGCCGTTCAAACAGGACAAATCCCTTTGAAGCGGCTGAACGAATCTGTAAAACGAATACTAAAGGCAAAAATTCAATATGGCATTTTTGATTTTGCACAGATCAATACGAACGAGATTCCCTTGAAGGTTGGTATCGAGAAACACCGGGTCATTGCCCAATTGATAGCCCAAAATGGCATTACACTGATCAGGGATGAGAAGGGATTTCTCCCCATTGAATCAGAAACCCCTGTGATTTGTATCTGGCCCAAAATCAAAGGAAGATCCGAAAATGGATTTGATGCCTATGATTCCAAAATGACCATATTTCCCATTAGCATTGACCCCAATCATCCTGAAATCGATTCGGCAACCAATGCCGCTCGAGCTTATTCATGTATTATCGTAGGCACATATGATGTCAGACAACACCCAAAACAGATAAAACTGGTGGAGGATTTATCAAAACTCGATAAAAATATGATAGTTGTTTCAATGAAAATGCCCTACGATATCCTATGTTTTCCATATATCCCTTGCTATATGGCTACATATGGAACACGATCTTTATCCGTGCATGCCCTATCGGAGATTATTTTTGGTCAAAAAAGGCCCAAAGGCAGAATACCCGTTGATTTACCAGGGCTTTACCCAATTGGGCATGGACTTATGGATTTTAAAATCGAGTGATCATATACGATCTGAAAGCTCTTTATAATTGAATAACCTTTTATAATCAACTAATCCGGCCAGCGCTCTGGAATGAACCTTGATACCTTGCTCCTCTAAAATAGCTACAGGATTTAACCCCCCGATCACAATAGCTCCTACCCTTCCCTCACTTACCGGTATTTCAAGCAATGGCTGACCCGGCCAACCAATATTCATAAATCCGCCCAAACCTACCCTTTCCAATTCACGGGCAAGTTCGATCACCTTTTCACGGCTTTCTGCCGGGACTTCTCTAAAGCTTGCACCAATCTTTCCGGTCCCGGTCTCCGTAGCACCGGTATAATCTGTCATACCACTCCTAATGAATATCTCGAGCGGATCCAGACTCGTTCCATCATACCTGATAATCTCCACAAAACGGATGGGTTTTTTTTGATTGAGTTCCAGGAGACCACCGAAACTGGATGTAGTTGGAATGCCATGCTGGAGTAAAACCCCATTTAATGTAATTGAACATACCGTACCAATACCAATCATACCTTCGGGTACTGTCATATCTCCCAACTTTTCCCCTGGATTAAATATACCCATCAGTTTGCCCATGGCAAAGCCTTCAATAAAGACACGTTCGATCAGAGGTATGGAATCCTTCAGTTTTTTGCGGTCCAGAACGCTCATATTGACTACTACGGTTCCCTGCCTGAGATAAAGATCAAAGGTCATTCGATAGGTCATCTGGTCAATCTTTGCCCCCAGGAATCCAACCTTTTCGAACACCCTTGCGGCACCGAGTTCCTTTAAACCTTTATTTGTAATCCTTCTGCCTTTTTTGCCGAGCTTTTCAGTCAGGCCTTCTTTGTCCATTCCCAGAAGATAAAACCGGACAGTCCTTTCACTGACTTCATAGCCCATGGCCTGAAGTTGTTCTGTGATATCGGAACTCCCGACAGGTTTCTCAGCCTCACGAAGAATCCTTAAGATTGCCAACTTCTTTTTTTCCATTTTCTCAATCATATGATTCATATTATGACAATTAATTAATCACAAGTCAATAGCATTATCGGCAATTTTACCGTTATCAGGATCAATTCCCTTTCAGATTGCTTTCAAAAATAATATTTAAATGAATATTTTAAACAGATATTATTTTAATCCAAGAATTTTAAAACAATTTTAAAAGGTCATGATTTACAAGGAATTATTTGAAAGTTTATCAGCAAAATACATCCCCCAACCCATTTAAGGGGCAATGTAAATAAGTTAATCTTGTGTGTTATTCACCCTCCTAACCTCC
>JBLIRM010000167.1:0-7495 GCA_049472295.1 bacterium
AAGAGCCGGTCGCCCCAATCGAATCCCAGCCAGCGAACATCCGCCATGATGGATTCCACATACTCCACTTCCTCCTTGCTGGGATTGGTATCGTCAAAACGCAGATTGCAGAGGCCCCCCTGGTGTTCGGCTGCGATACCGAAATTCAGGCAGATGGATTTGGCATGTCCGATATGCAGATAACCATTGGGTTCCGGAGGAAACCGGGTATGAACCCGGCCGTTATTTTTATTTACCTTCAGGTCTTGCGCGATAATCGCCCGGATAAAGTCCAAAGAGGATGAAGAATCTGACGTACTCATGTTCGCTGCTCCCTTTATCTATAGCCATTGCTTAGAGCCAAAGCCCCGAGTGTAACGAGGGGGAAGGGAAGCAATCTCCAAGTCATATTTAATTGTATTTATTAGATTGCCGCGTCGCTGCCCCCTTCGCTTTGCTCGGGGCTTTAGCTCACTCTCGCAATGACTCAGTAAATGACTTTTAAGAATCCATCACAGTTCATTCTTTAACATGGTTTTGTTTCTTTCTTATGTTTTTGCTTCTAAAAGAGGATCTCAATCCCTTCTTCTAAGTAACTAAAGTTGCTTGTAAGATTTATCCCGGCACGTCGGGTGCGGCGCTAAGTAACTAAAGTTACTTTTGAGATTTAGCCCGGGCATCGGGAACTGCGCTAATAAGCAGATTATTATAGCATATTCTTACGATTACGGTCAGATCAAAAACTGCCATCCGCTCGGGCAGAAGAAAAAATGTTTAGAGTTTCATTAAAATTTAAGCAGGCATGTCATTGACTTTGGGTTGATAATCCCGCAATCCCTGGAAGGCTTCGTAAGGGAGCAGGAATTTCCCGACATCATCTATGTGCCGGTGCAAATCGGTGCCTGCGAGTATGAGCAGGTTTTTCTCCCTGGCAATCCTGACGTAGATATTTTTATCCTCAGGTTCATCGTAACTTCCTGTGTATGCCTCGATACCTGCCAGCCCCGCCCGGATAAGGGAGCTTATGACCAGTTGCCTGTATTCCTCCGGTATTTTGTGTGGATGGGCCAGGACAGGTTTCCCGCCCCATTTGAGAACCCTTTCCACAGCCATAACGGAATCGATGGTTTCCCTCTGGTGATAACAGGGGCCCCCTGGACCGATGAGGGTGTTTGCCTCACTGGTATCTTTGGCCATACCCCTTTCCACCATGGCCTCCCGGAGATAGTGCCATCGGAGTGGGCCGTGTGCGGAGATGAGGCCTTCCATATTCTTTTTGAGAGTTTTGTGACCCAGGTCCCTGTCCAGATCAATGCTTTTCCCCTTCATATGGAAAAAGTGGTTCAGATTGCGACAGGTGGCCTCAAATGCCTCGAGCCGCTTGTATTGTTCTTTGATCACATGGCGTAGAAAGGAGAAATTACTCGCATCGATTTGATACCCCACGATATGCACCCGGTCATTATCCGCGCTGATTTCAGTGCCAAAGATAAGATCGATGTCATGTCGGGCCGCATGCTCCCTGGATGCCTTGATCATCGCCTCATCGGGGTAGAAATCATGATCCACAATGGCTAATCCCTTGATCATCACCCCCTGATCCTGCTTCAATACCCCGTTTATCTTTTTAAGCTTATGCAGAAGGTCTTCTATTTGAAAGCTGCCATCGGAATATTTGGTATGATTATGGAAACTTGCCTTATAAAGCATGGTGATCACCACCCTCCACTGGCACCTCCGCCTCCGCTGAGACCTCCGCCGAATCCCCCGAATCCGCCGCTAAAGCCACCCCTGCCTCCGGACCAACCCCCGCCCCCGAAAGGGAAACCAAAAAACAGCAGGGGCCATAGCCCGGTTTTAAACAGGATGAAAAGGACGAATATGGATAAAAAGACAATCAACAGATCGCTCACACCGGAAGAGGCCTTGGGTCTGCCCATGGGAGGGGTTTTGAAGGACAATCCCTCAGGCATTTCAAGCTGGTATTCATTAGCGATCAGTCGCAGAATGGCCTCGGTGCCTGCGACCAGCCCCTGTTCAAAATGTCCCTCTTTAAAGGCCGGAGAGATGATCCGGTGGATAATTTCACCTGCGGTCCCATCCGTGATGGCCCCTTCGAGACCATACCCCACCTCGATCCTAATTTTCCTTTCCCGGACTGCTATCAGAAGCAAGACCCCGTTATCTTTCTCCTTCTGCCCGATCCCCCATTTTTCAAAGAGCCGAACGGCATAATCCTCGATTGTGTAGGGTGCGATACTTTCAAGTGTAACCACTGCCACTTCTGCGGTTGTCTTTTGATGGATATATGCAATCAGACCTTGAAGGTGTCCCGCGGATTGCGGTGTGAGCAGACCTGCCCTGTCTGTGACATAACCCTGAGGCTCGGGAAAGGGGGCTTCGGTTTTTGAATGAAGGAGCGGAGACATGGAGAGGACCAGCACACAGGAGATGAGGCAGATGACAAGATAGCGTATATGTCTATTCCTAATGCAGGAATCCGGGCTCCTGCGGCAGGTATCCGGGCGCATCCGGGTGGATGCGTTTTTAAAAAAGCAGGGAGGTCCTTTTTTTATATAGGTTATCAAGGCATTCATCATGTTATGAGATTTCCGGATCTGCAGCACATATGCAATCCACTTTGATCTGATCGATCCTTTTGGCAAGCTCGGTCAGGTTACTTAAATAGGTGTCGAATATATGATCCAGCATAGCCTTGTCCGGTTTGAGGATCCCCCTTTTGATATTCAGGATATCGAACAGGACCTCGTTGTCCAGTTGAAAATCCTTGCATACCCTCATGATAATCTCCTGATTTGCCTTTGGGGGCTGGGTGTTGGGTTCGATTATCCGGATCGTGTTTCTCATCACAGGAAGCAGGCTGGAGAAAGAGGTGGTCAAAAGCCCGAGTATATGATGCCTTTTTAGTCCCACCTCCAGATATGCCTGACGCAGACGGATCAATTTGCCCTTGATCTGCTGTTCGCACTGGAGCCTCAGGTTTTTCGGATCGATATAGAGATGAATAAACGGATCTTCGCCGTATAGATGGATGTGTTTTTCCTTCATCTCCAGGAATTCCACAGGGAATGCATCAGTGGATGTGCGGATGTGTTCCTCTGTGAATAGAAGCGGGGCGGAGATTCCCTTCTTTTTCCATTTTTTGATCAGCTTCAGGCATGCCTGAAGATCCGCCATCTGCAGTGTATCCACCATAATCATGAGGTTTATGTCGGAGTGTTTGTGGATATGGTCTCCAACGGCTGCACTGCCGTAAAGACAAATGGAACGTATTCTACCGGGAAAGCACTGTAGAATGTTTTGACAGAAAGGGGCCACGTTCTTTTGGACCCATGGATCCAGTTGATTCAAATTCTTTAATTGATCTTCCATGTCTATGACCTTTTTCCCGGGGATTTTGTGAAACTATTCCCCTTCAGGGTTGTTTATTCTATCGACAAGCCGAAGAAACGGCTGAAATTCAGGGATATCTTTTCGATCACTGCCTCGATCGGGAGATCCTTAATCCTCGCTATCTCATTATAGACCTCCGTTACGTATGAAGGCTCATTCCTCTTCCCGCGAAACCTTTGCGGGGAGAGATAGGGTGCATCTGTCTCCGCCATGATCCTGTCCACAGGTGTCATTTGGACCACCCGGCTCAACCCTTCCGTTTTCGGAAAGGTGACCGGCCCTGCAAAGGAGAGGCATGCACCCCAGGAGAGCAGGTCTTCCGCCTCTTCAATATTGCCGGAGAAACAATGGATAAGGACCTTTTCAGGGGAAACGGGTTCGGATTTCAATATCCGGATCATCTGCGGATAGGCGTCCCTGCAGTGAATCACCACCGGAAGGGAGAGCCTGGAAGCCAGCCTGAGTTGTTCCCTGAACACACCCTCCTGGGATTTGGTATCCGAGTGCTTATAATAGAAGTCGAGCCCGATCTCCCCAAGGGCCAGGACTTCTTTATTGGATACGAGCAGTTCACGAAGGCTTTCGTAATGGGTGTCGGTGATGTCTTTGGCAATGTGGGGGTGATAGCCCATCCCCAGATAGATCCATCCGGGGTATTCCCTGGCAATCCCGATCTCCTTTGGAAACTCCTCAGGCTCGGTTCCGAGGGTGAGGATCGCCTGAAGCCCGTTTTCTCTGGCCCTTGAAATGACCTCAGGGCGGTCGGGATCGAAATGGGGATGGCCCAGATGGGCATGGGAGTCCATGGGGCCGATCTTCATTCGGCTTCCTTTTTGATAAAAAGCCCGCTTTGCCCTCCGGATTTTCGAATGAGTTCTACCTTCTGGATGGTCATGCCCCTGTCAATGGCCTTGCACATATCATAAATGGTCAATGCCGCCACACACACCGCTGTCAATGCCTCCATCTCGATACCGGTTCGATCCACTGTTTTGACTAGGGCTTCGATCTGAATCATTCTGTCATTAAGGGATTCGAATGAGATTTCTATGGATGTGATGGGAAGGGGATGGCACAGGGGTATCAGAGTCGATGTCCTTTTAGCAGCCATGATCCCTGCTAAGCGGGCCACTTCCAATACATCTCCCTTGCTCATCTCCCTGTCCAGGATCTTTTTCAGGGTATCCGGCTGCATTTCCACAGATCCCCTGGCCAGGGCCTCCCGGGCAGTGACGGCCTTTTCAGTGACATCCACCATGCGGGATCGCCCGCTTTCATCGAAATGTGTCAGATCAGACATAATGATTCCGTTTCTTTAAGGTTGAAGTGTCACCGGATAGATATATGGCCCTCTCTGGACCATCAGGAGCAGCCCTTCATATTGGGTGGCTGCCACGATGGCCTTCCTGAAGTCTTCTTCTCCGGTAATCATCTGGTTATTGACCTGGCGTATGATATCCCCTGGCCGGATGCCGGCCCGGGCTGCAGCGCGCAACTTAACCACTTCCGTGACGATAACACCCCTGCGGTCCGTCAGCCTCAACTGGACGGCATTGCGCATATCGATTTCCCTGTACCTGACGCCCAGCCAGTTCAGGGCTACCTCTTCGGCAATCTCCAGTGGGATATCGGATGCGGTAACGGAGATCTCTTTTTTTCCCTTTTCTCTCATGACGGTCATGGGGATCTTATCCCCGGATGTATAACCGGCAAGGATGGACACATAGTCCTCCCGTACCTCTATAACCTGTCCGGCAATCTTGATGATCAGATCCCCTTTTTCCATTCCGGCCTTTTCAGCAGGGCTGTCCTTGAAGACACTGGTCACGATGACCCCTTCCCTGCGTTTGAGATCGAAATATTTCATAAGGTTTTGATCCAGGTCCTGGACAAAGATACCGATCCAAGCCTTATGGACTTCACCATAATGGATCAGGTCATCCATAATCCTTTTGGCCCGGTTGATGGGGATGGCAAAACCGATGCCTTCCGCCTCCTGGTAGATGGCGGTATTGATGCCGATCAGATCCCCCTGGATATTCATCAGAGGGCCCCCGCTGTTGCCGGGGTTGATGGATGCATCGGTTTGAATAAAATCCTTGTAAACACGATCGTCCTTGATCCGGACCGATCGATTCAGCGCACTGATGACCCCTGTGGTGACCGTATGGGAAAGGCCGAATGGGTTCCCGATGGCGATCACGGTCTCACCGATCATCAGGTCGTCGGATGTGCCCATCTTCACAAAGGGGAGTGTCTCCTTGGCATCGATTTTGATCACAGCGAGGTCCGATTTGGGGTCCGCACCGATCAGTTTTGCCTCGAATTCCCTTCGATCGGCAAGTGTGACATGGATCTGAGATGTCTTGAGTATCACATGTTCATTGGTCAGGATGTATCCCTCGGGATCAATTATGACACCTGAGCCCAGGCTCTCCTGTTTGTAACTCCTTTCAGGAAAGACATTGAAAAAGTCCCCGAAAAACCGGTCCAGGAAAGGGTCCCCAAAGGGATTGATCCGCTCTTTCAAGACCCTTTCCGTGCTGATGTTCACTACTGCAGGGCCGACTTTTTTTACCGTGAGCACCACAGGGGTTTCCCGGCTGGGAAGGGTTTCATTGATTGGCGCGGCTCGTGTGAGAGAGGGTGCCGGAATGAGAAGGCATATGAGAAAGATGGCCAGTAAAAAGGATAAGGATAATGATATGTGTTTATGAGAAAAGATGGAAACCCCCCTTTTTTTTCTTTTTGTCGATCTCATAGAACTCCTCGAGCAATTCCTTTTGTCTTTTGTTCATATTGGTCGGGGTTTTGACAAAGATCCGTATGATCTGGTCTCCCTGACCGTTTCCCCTGAGCCTCGGAAAACCGGCCTTCCTTATCTTAAAGGTATCCCCGGACTGGGTCCCTTTCGGTATGGAGAGCAGGTGATTGCCATTCAGCGTAGGGACTTCGATTTCCGTTCCCAGTGCGGCCTGAATCATGGAGATGGGCACCTCGCAGATCACATCATCTCCCTGGCGTTTAAAGTATTCATCCTCTTTTACAATGAGGAGGACATAGAGGTCTCCAGGGGGGCCGCCATTCAATCCCTTTTCTCCCTCTCCTGGAACCCTGAGCTGACATCCGCTGTTGACTCCGGGCGGGATGCTGATATTCAATTTCTTTTTCACAGGAACCGATTTGCGTCCATGACATTCGGGACAAGGATGTTCGATCATTTTGCCCTGTCCGTTGCAGCGGGGACATGTGGTCTGGATACTGATGAAGCCCTGGGCATGGATGACCTGGCCCTTTCCCTTACAATAAGAGCAAACGACAGGAGATGTGCCCGGTTTTGTCCCCTCTCCGTGGCATGTGGGACAGGTTTCATGACGTGAGACCTGGATCTCGGTCTTTAGCCCGGTAGCTGCATCACGAAATGCCATTTCCAGCCTTTTTTCAATGTCTGCCCCCTTGCGTGGCCTGTTACCTCTCATGCCGCCACCCATGCCAAAACCAAAAAAATCGTAGAACAGGTCACTGAAGCTCCCAAAGATGTCGGAACCGAGGTCGTCGAAGGAAAATCCGGTGAAACCCGAGTTTTGAAGGCCGGCATGTCCATAATGGTCATATAGGTCCCTTTTCTGGGGATCGCTAAGGACTTCATAGGCCTCGGATGCCTCCTTGAATTTCTCTTCCGCCTCTTTGTTTCCCCTGTTCCGGTCAGGGTGGTATTTCATGGCCGATTGACGGTAGGCCTTTTTGATCTCTTCCTGCGATGCCTGTCTGGAAACACCCAGTATCTCATAATAATCCTTTTTAACCATTATTGGATGCCTTGCTCCCTTCGGATTCTGTTTAGAATTTTTATTTGGTGATATGTTTTCCCAGTTTGACCGGGCAGTCCTATCCTGTAAATGACACAGTTTAATATAATATCGGCCCCTTAGAATGTCAAATGGATAAGGTCGTGAGCAGACATATTTGCTTCGCTTGACGGGGAGTAAGGATGTGAGCAAACATATTTACTTCGCTAGACGGGCAGGCTTTTTTAATTTTCTAAGGCTTGCTCCGCTAAATTGCAAAAACTCGCTTCGCTCAAACATTTGCAATTTTATAC
>JBLIRM010000168.1:0-7416 GCA_049472295.1 bacterium
TTAAATATGTTTCGCTTTGAGACTTTTTTAATCCACACCATCTATCTCTCGTTTTTCTTATATCTCAATAATCATGCCAAAGGAAAAATATCGGCCTATTTGATTGAAAATTAGAGAATAATTTTGTTTTTACGATGTGTGCATTTGTAAAAAATTCGACCAAATGGGCGTGATGGGTTTTCCTAATTTCGGTTTACTGCAACGACCATGATAAAATATGGATAAAGGTGTCTCGTCCGATGGGTCGAGAACAACATAAACGGCATCTCATTTTTATGGTGAATTATATTGATTTATAATGGGTTTAACTGATATGATTAATCTGGCATAATTATTGAAGTAAAATATTAAATTAAAAGAAAATTGGGAAGAGACACAAAAAATCCTGATCGATGATTTGCTCTGACCAATAGGGAGGAATAAATGAAATGTTCTTTTAATAAAGATAATGGCAATCGGCTGAGGCCTGTCATCTTTTTCTTTTTGTTTTTTGCTTTCTGTCTTTTGGCCTTTGAATGCATGGCACCGGTTTGCCGGGCCGAAGAGAGAGAGCCGGAAGAATCCATCGACTTTACCTCCCTCAGCCTGGAAGAACTTAAACAGGTCATGATCATCTCCGTATTAAAAAGGCCGCAAAAACTCTCCGAGGCCACATCCGCCATTACAGTGATTACACAGGAGGACATCCGAAGGTCCGGAGCCACAAGCATCCCCGAATTATTAAGAGGTGTGCCCGGTTTTGAGGTCGCACAGATGGAGTCAAGCACATGGGCGGTGAGCGCCCGTGGATTCAATAACCTGAATGCCAACAAACTCTTGGTGCTCATGGACGGCAGAAGCCTTTATACGCCTCTTTTTTCAGGTGTCTACTGGAATGTGCAGGATACGCTCTTCGAGGATATCGATCGCATTGAGGTCATCCGGGGACCTGGTGGCACATTGTGGGGAGCCAATGCAGTGAACGGGGTGATCAATATCATAACCAAGAGGGCAGAAGACACCCAGGGAGGATTGGTTACCTCAGGCGCAGGCAATGAAGAGAAAAGGTTCGGTGCATTCCGGTACGGAGAAAAACTGGGGGATAATGCATACAGCAGGATCTATATAAAATACTTCGAGAAGGATAGTTTTTGGAGGACCTCCGGCATGTGGCCCAGACCAGGCATTAAGGAGGATGAGGGTTGGGATTCCCTGAGAGGGGGAGGCCGAATCGATTGGTCCTTATCTGGAGGCAATTCATTGACAGTGCAAGGGGATATCTATGATGGTAAAGACAGCGAAAAGTTAATGATTCCTGATCCAAACACCTTCTCCTTGAGAAGCTTCGATATGAACAATGAGTTCTCCGGCGGAAATATGATTGCTCGATGGATGCATGCCTTTTCGGATACATCCGATATGGCCCTCCAACTATATTATGACAGGACGAAACAGGAAAGGGATGAAGGAGGTCAATCTCAATACAAAGAGCGCTTCGATATCTATGACTTCGACTTTCAGCATAACTTCAGACTCGGCAGACGGCAAGGAATCATCTGGGGCCTCGGATATCGTTTCATCAGTGATGAATTCGAAGCCAGTGCAGCGGATCCCAATAGGTGGGTCTTTCTTCTGGATCCTCCACGCCGCGAGACCCATCTTGTGAGCGCCTTTTTTCAGGACGAGATCGACATCATCAGTGACAGGATTCGACTCACTCTGGGATCGAAGTTCGAGCATAATGACTATACAGGATTCGAGGTCCAGCCGGGCGTCAGGATGCTCTGGAACCCCTCTGACATTCAAAATGTCTGGGCATCCGTGTCCCGAGCGGTCCGAACACCCTCCCGTTCTGAATACGATACAGAGGCCCCCATCGGAGGATCTCCTTCCTGGCCTTCGTGGCCTCGTTCGAGAATGAAAGATGCAGAAGATCTGATCGCCTATGAACTCGGATACCGCATTCAGCTAACAAAATCCTTCTCTCTGGATCTGGCATCCTATCTGAATGAGTATAAGAACCTCAATATTTATCCTGACAATACTGCAGAGGCGGAAACCTATGGGGTGGAATTGGCTGCCGAATGGGATGCGTTACCATGGTGGCGGATTTCTGCATCCTACACATACCTGCATATGCTCGTCAGTCAGGATGATCGGCATCCGCCCCCCCCTTTCGATCCGAATTTTGCATTTCCTGTCGATCCGAATTTTCCGTTCTTTCCTCCGCCTTTCGATGTATCTTTGGATAAATCCATCCCGAATCACCAGTTCGTGATTCATTCTTCGATGGACATATACCGCAATCTTGAGATAGATCTGGATTTGCGGCATGTGGACAACCTGGACATCTTTGTGCCCAGTTATACGGAATTGGATGCCCGTCTGGGTTGGAAGCCGAGGGAAGACTTGGAGATCTCCATTGTAGGCAGAAACCTCTTGCATGATCATCATCCCGAATTCCTCTCTCATGGTTTTCTGCCCTATTCCGGCGGTGAAAATATTGAAGTTGAACGCAGTATTTACGGGAAGATCACATGTGGATTCTAACAGGGAAAACAGTTAAAAAGATCTGGCTCAATGCCATGATTATATTATGTGTCGTGGCATGCACCGGGGGGCGTGTTCATGCTCAGGCCCTTTACGGATTGGAATACCGGGTGAAGGCCGGATTTGTCTATAATTTTGCAAAGTTTATTGAATGGCCGGAGGAAAATACCGGCCATGATCCCAATTCTATTCTCATTGGTATTATCCCGGACACACCTGCAACCGATGTCTTTTTTTCCCTGGAGGGCAAGCGCATTGGCGGCAAAAGGATCGAGGTGAAAAAATATAAGACGGTCAAGGAAAAGGGTGTGGAAAACTGCCATGTGCTATTCTTCGATTCAAAAGAGGATGTATTCGTAAAGGAGAGCCTCTTGATCGTCAAATACCGAAGTGTACTGACCGTGGGACATATAAAAGGATTCACACAGGCAGGGGGGATCATCAATTTTTTTACGGAAGAGGGCAGACTTCGATTCGAGGTGAATCTGGATGCGGCAAAGCATGCCAGAATTAAATTGGGCTCTCAGATCCTCATGTCTGCCGAGATTATAACCGAGAGAGATAAATAATATGCCCTTTTTCAAACCTGTAACAGATACGCTCTCTTTTCGAAATTTCTCGCTCAAACGAAAGCTCATCCTGATTATATTATTCACGAGCTGGGCCACGCTGCTGGTTGCATCCATAGCCTTTGTGGCGATGGACATCTTTACCTTTCGGCAGGCCATGGTCAATGACATCTCCAGCCTGGCACAGGTGGTCGGCCTGAACAGCTCCGGCGCCCTGGTCTTCAACGACCAGAGGACTGCCGAGAAAAACCTCTCCGCACTGAGTGAAAAACCGCAGGTGTCTCTTGCCTGTATTTATGACAAGGAAGGGAAGGTATTCGCGACCTTCAACCCCCAAGATACAGGCCAGATCCTGTCACCACCGGAGCCGCCTTTAAACGGTCACTATATCAAAAATAATTATCTCTTTTTGTTCCATCAGATCTTTCTCGATGAGGAGATGATCGGGACCATTTTCATCCAATCCAACCTTGATGAAATCCGTTCACGCATAAAGCAATCTATAGGGATCGTTGCCGTCATTTTATCAGTTGGATTTTTGCTGGCCATGATGCTTTCGTTCTTGTTGCATCGGGTTGTCTCCGAGCCGATTTTAAACCTGGCCCAAACGGCAAAGGCTATTTCACATGAAAAGGATTATTCCCTCAGGGCAGTCAAACGAAGCCAGGACGAGATTGGCACCCTCATTGACGGTTTTAATGAGATGCTTGAGGAGATCCAGAAACGGGACGGCGAACTGGCACACTATAGTGAACACCTGGAAGAAATGGTGGCTGATCGCACGGTCAAGTTAAAAAGCCAGCAGAAGGCACTGAGGGATGCCTTGAATCGTGCCGAACATTTGGCAGTAGAGGCTAAGACAGCCAACCGCGCCAAAAGTGAATTTCTGGCCAATATGAGTCATGAGATCCGCACCCCAATGAATGCAATTCTGGGTTTTACCGATTTGCTGGATTCCCATATCCAGGACAAAAAACAAAAGACATATCTCGAAGCGATCAAAACAAGCGGGAAAAACCTTTTGACACTCATCAATGACATCCTCGATCTTTCCAAAATCGAGGCAGGGAAAATGGAGCTTCAGTACGAACCTGTGGATACCCATGCCTTTTTTTCCGATATTGAACATATCTTTTCTGTCAACATATCCAATAAAGGGCTGCATTTTATCCTGGAAGTCGCTCCTGAAATACCCAAGAGTCTGCTGCTGGATGAGGTCCGTTTAAGACAGGTGCTTTTCAACCTGGTGGGGAATGCGGTGAAGTTCACGAAAAAGGGACATGTCAAGCTCTCTGCAGGGCCGATCTTTAATAATGATAATGGCACCATCGATTTGATTATTTGTGTTCAGGACACAGGCGTCGGAATTGCACCCGAGTCTCAGGATAGAATATTCGAGGCGTTCAAACAACAGGATGGTCAGAGCACCAAAAAATATGGCGGCACAGGATTGGGTCTGGCCATTTCAAAGCGGCTGGTGGAGATGATGGGGGGAGAGATTTCCGTCAAAAGCACACCCCAAAAAGGCAGCGCCTTCGAGATCATTCTCAAAGGGGTATCCGTTTCTGCCACCTGCGCAATTCCTCGAGACGAAAAGGCATTTGATCATAAAAAGGTCTTGTTTGAAAAGTCAGTGATGCTTCTGGTGGAGGATATCCTTGTGAATCGCCAGCTCATCAAAGAATACCTTCAGGATACAAATATCAGGATCATTGAAGCCGAAGATGGGAAAGATGCCATTTCACTTGCCAAAGCGCACAAACCCGATATCATTCTGATGGACATCAGAATGCCTGTGATGGATGGATGCGAGGCCACGAAATATATGAAAAAGGATAACGAATTAAAGAAGATACCGGTGATTGCCTTGACAGCTTCGGGGATGAAAACGGATAAGGCAAAAATCATGGAGAGCGGATTTGACGGATTTCTGATGAAACCGGTTCAAATATCCGATCTTTTCAAAGAATTAACCTGTTTCCTTGAATATAAAAGTATAGGAGATGATGAGCAACCATGCATAAAAGAGGCAGAGGAAGACCTGCCTGCAGAGTTGCCCCCTGAAACCCTGAAAGAGCTTCCTAAGGTCATAGACCAAATGGAGAATGAATTGACTGCGCTATGGGAGAAGGCCTGTCAGAACGGCCTTTTTGATGACATTGAAACCTTTGGCCGAAAAATCAAAGGGATGGGCGATCGATATTCATTAAAGATCCTTCAGGGATTCGGGGATGATTTAATCCAGCATGTGAGCAGCTTTGATGTCGAAAAAATGGGCATTACCTTGGATTCCTATCCTGAACTGATAAAAAAGATCAAAATGTTAAATCAGAGACTGACCATAGGAGATATCCATTGAGCAATGATATCAAAGAAGGTTTTAAAATCCTGATCGTTGATGACGTGCCCCAGAATATTCAGGTGCTGGCCAATATTCTAAAAAAAGCAGGGTATCAACTGGGATTTGCCAAGGATGGCAAAACCGCTCTTGCCCATACCGAATCCACACAGTTTGATCTCATTCTCCTGGATATCATGATGCCTGAGATGGATGGGCATGAGGTCTGTGCACGTCTAAAAAAGGCCAAAAAGAGCAAGGATATCCCGGTCATCTTTATATCGGCAAAGGACGAGATCAAAGACAAGACCAGAGGATTCGAACTCGGGGCAGTGGATTATATCACCAAGCCCTTTGATGCCCAGGAGGTCCTTGCAAGGGTCAAAACCCATCTCACCTTGCGCCATTACGCAGTCAAATTGGAACAGATGGTGGAGGAAAGGACGAGACAGCTCATCCATGCGGAGCGTCTGGCTACCCTGGGCACATTTTCTGCAGCCATTATACATGAAATCAATAATCCTTTGTCCTATGTCATAGGGAATGCAAAGCTTCTGGAGCTATTCTGGCAATCGGCAAAACCGATCCTGGAAGGGCATGTGGATGAGGACAAAACCGGGGAGATTGAAGAGGATATAAAAGATGTTGATGAATGGTTAAAATTTCTCCAGGATGGCAGCCATCGCATTTCACGACTTGTGAAGACACTGAAAACTTATGCCAGGCAGGGCGGGCACACCCAGAAAGAGAAATCCTTTCTTATGGATATCGTCAATGATGCCGTTTATCTTGTGAGCCACAAACTCAAATTGTGTGGTGTCACAGTTGATGTGGCCGTTCCTGCGGATCTGATGATCACCTGCGATCCGCAAAAGATTTCTCAGGTTTTTGTGAATCTGATGAACAATGCATGTGATGCCACGGCGGACCGGAAAGGGAATATCTCCATCCATGCCGCAGCCTTGAAGAACTGGATCGATATCCGGATCAGGGATAATGGCTCGGGGATAAGCAAAGAAATTGCTGAAAGGATTTTCGATCCCTTTTTTACCACAAAAGAAAAGGATAAAGGGACCGGACTCGGTCTTTTTATCATCAAGAATATCATTGAAGAACACGAAGGCAGTATTGAATTATCCCATTTTGACGGGAAAGGGACCGAATTCAAAATTCTCCTGCCTATCTCATAAATGATCCGGTTATGAATCTCCGCTCCATATAACATCCCTTGAATGAATCTCTTGTTTCTTCCAAGATGATACCTGAAATGAATAGAACCCGGATGAGAGGCGTATGATTGGATGCCGCTTGAACCGGCAAGTTGGGTATGTATTCCAGCCAGGGTATAAAAGGCCCAGCGGCCAGCTTTCCGGCAAATCAAAAATGAATCAGGAGGCGATCTTTCAAAAACCTTTCTTGCTTCCTATTGATTTGACTAAAAACATATGACTGACCGCTGGAACACTTTAATGAAAACCGTTCCATCCATGCAAATCAAATTTTGCCGGATGGCCTTGTGACAAAAGGCATGAAGGAGAAGCCTGTCACATATTTATGTAAACACTGCCGGTTCACCCGGCAGAGGATGGGGGCCAGTTTTTATTGAAAGCCTCAGATGAGGAGCCCCATCGCAGCGAGGCTGCCGATCAAACCGTTGGTGCTCAGACTCAGGCCGAGGCCACCTATACCGAGGCCACCAAGCCCTCCGAGACCGAGGCCGCCGAGACCAAGGCCGCCGAGACCAAGACCTCCATAACCAACAGCACCTAAACCATACGTGCCATAGCCACCATATAGAGATCCATAACCGTAGCCGCCATAGCCACTGGAATAGGGAGAATAACCATAGGAGCCGCCATAGTAGCCGCCGTAAGAGCCGCCATAGTAACTGCCATAGTAGCCGCTGGAATAGGGGGAATAACCATAGGAGCTGCCATAGTAGCCGCCGTAAGAGCCGCCGTAGTAACTGCCATAGTAGCC
>JBLIRM010000169.1:0-7384 GCA_049472295.1 bacterium
GCAGATAATCCAAAAGTATTGCTCTCTTTGAGTCATACAAGATTGGCTTTTTCGGAAACCGGGGATACTCCGGGACCTGTCATCCGGATAAAGGACCTACCCGATCATTTGACAGTGGACTGGGAGGAGTGTTTTCTCGAGGGTGAGGTAAGGGACTTTGAAGGTGTCAAGTCCATTGCGATCAATGGTACGCCTTTGATCACAAGGACCTCCAAACTCGTCTTCTTCAATTTCCTCGTCCCGCTGGAAGTGGGGGATAATACCATCATGATAGAGGCGGAGTCGGTATCCGGTGAAATTGAAAGCAAAAGGTTATTTATTGAAAGAAAACTGAACGATGTGCAGAAGATCGGGTCCCGCTTGAATCTGGCCGTATTGCCCATTAGATATCACGGCGAGAGAGAGGAGATCAAGGACCTCGTATATGAATCACTCATCCAACACTTTGTGAATCAGGCACGTTTTCAGATTGTGGACAGGGAGAGAGTGGACGGATTACTGGACCGGATCAAGGAAAAAGAAAAAGGTGAGGAAGAAGGGAAACCCTCATGGATCGAATTGGGAAGGCTTGTATCGGCTGAGGGGGTAATCGTGGGAAGCGCCTATTTCTTTGATGATTACCTGGAGATTCTTGCCAGGGCCGTTGACACTGAGACAACCGTTGTGATGGATTCCGAAGAGGTTTTTGGCCCTGTCCAGACACTGAAGGATATCCATCTCCTGGCAGAGGGATTGTCCCTTAAGTTCAAACAGGCTTTTCCCCTGGCAGAAGGGCATATTGTGGCAATGAATACCGATACTATTCAGATCGATCTGGGCGAAAAAGATCGTATTTTACCCTATTCGAAGGTCCTTTTCTTCAGGGAGGGGGAAGCATTAAAGCTGCCGGGTTCCGAGAGGATTGTGGAGAAGAGATTCATCATCCTCGGAGAGGGGAGGATCAAGAAATTATACGAGTCCAGTTCTGAAACCACCCTGATTTCAGGGGGAGATACGACTGAAATAGAGGTGAATGATCGGGTGATCACAAAGTAATTCATCGTTTGACGCCCTGAAAATGGAATAAGAATGGCAAAAGGCAATGAAAGAGACATGAGAGACTTTATGAACAGAAAAGGGAAAATTATTGTCACAACAATCCTTATTGGGTGGATCTCTATATCCCTGCTCTTGCTGACGGCTTCCAGGCTATATGCGCAGGTGGAGCCGTTCAGTGTTTCATCACCACCCACTCCGGTTGGTTCAGGTGCAAGGGCGATGGGTATCGGAGGGGCCTTTGTTGCAGTGGCCGATGATGCCACAGCTGCATCGTGGAATCCTGCGGGCCTGATTCAGCTCCAGACACCTGAGGTCTCCGCAGTCTATTCGGTGGAAAGAAGGGTGGAGAGAAGATACTCGATTTTTTTTCCTGACATTGACGGGGAAGAAAAGACCAATATTTCTGACCTCAATTACCTCAGCATGGCTTATCCCTTTAATCTTGCAAGAAGGAATATGGTCCTTTCATTGAATTATCAGCGGTTGTTTGATTTCCGCAGGGATCTGCGGGTCAACTGGAGTGACGGATCTGCAGATGAGTTTCATTCCAGAGGGACGCTGTATACCCTTTCCCCTGCACTGGCCATTCAGGCCAGGGAGGATCTCTTTTTGGGTGCAACTATCAATATCTGGTCTGATGATTGGACCGGAAGGAGTGATTGGAAGAATACGTATCAGCATCTGGACCCGAATTGGACACAGGGTGTGGTCGAAGAATATAAAAATTTTAGGGGTGTCAATGCGAACTTTGGGCTTCTTTATAGAGTGAATCCGAAACTGACACTGGGCCTTGTTTTTAAGACTCCTTTCCGAGGGAAGTTCGATTACTCATACCGAAACAGTGCAGATCCCAATATTAATGCCGGAGTGGCTTACGGAAAGATCGAATCCATCGATCTGCCCCCCACCTATGCCCTGGGGATCTCCTATCGGATGTCCGACGCCTGGACTCTCTCGTTTGACGTGACGAGGAAAGACTGGGATGAATTGGTATGGCGGAATGGCCGGGGAGAGAGTTTCGGGCTTTTTACTGCCTTTGATCCCAATGGGGTTCCCGTTGTATCCCCAAGGATCGATCCTACATACGCATTAAGGTTTGGTATGGAGTACTTGAAGATACTTGAAAAGACAGTGATTCCCATCCGTGGAGGTATATTTTACGATCCTATTCCCTCGATTGGCAGCCCGCACAACGAATATGGGTTCAGCTTTGGCTCAGGTCTAAGTCTGGGAAATCTGATTGTGGATTTTGCCTATCAGTACAGGGTCAGATACGATGTGCCAGGCACGGAAAGGGGATTGGGATATGGTGCCTTCGAGGATAAGAGACAACATATTCTCCTTTTTTCAACGATTTATCATTTTTGATGGGGATCTTGATTCTTGAGGGTGTAAATGGGATAATATTTATATAAAAAATAATTTTTGGAATGAATATTGCAGATATTTTTTTTGATGATATGTGTATATTATCAGGATAAGAATATTTTTTAAAAAGTGCTAAAGTTTATAAATGTTATTGGATAGGGGACTCATTCATACGGTTAAGTGATTTGATCATATAAAACCTCTTTTTGAGGCAGGGAATATAAAAGAGTAATTAACCCCATTTATTGCATATAAAGCAAGATATCTTTGCGGTTAGTGTAGCGTTTAATTTGAGGTTAGAGGAATGAAGTCAGCAAGAGAAAAATTTGTCCTGATCGGATTTTTATTCCTTTCAGTCATAATGCTAATCATTTGGGGATTCTCAATCGGTCCGGATTATGCCTTTGCGCAAGGTTCCGGCCAAGTTACTTCCGGCGGCTCCGGGATGCTTGGACTTAGCGGGATGTTAGGACTGGGGGGCATTGGCATGGTCGGACTCGGCTCGACCGGTATGCTCGGACTCGGCTCGACCGGTATGCTCTCGCCCCTTATGGGGAGTGCCCTGGGGCTCGGAACCGGCATAGGCTTGACCGGTTCCCTTGGCACAATGTCGGCCAGTCCCGGGGTGGCATCGATGGGACTCATGCCCGGATTGGGTCTTGGAGGTTCCGTGGGAATGACCGGCTTTTCACCCTATATGACAATGGGCGGGTACAGCCCTTATATGATGTATAACCCTTATATGGGGTATAACCCTTATATGGGGCAGGCATACCCGATGATGAATCAGGGGCCCGGGATGTTTTACGGTATGTCACCCCTCATGAATATGCCATCGGTCATGACCTATTACGGTACGGGGAATAACATATTCGGATATAATCAATATATATGGGACCCGGGGGTGTTGAGCAATGCAATAAGACAGGGGATGACCACAATCGGCGATACTCAGTATTATGGCGCGGGCCTGATATCTCCCTATTTCTGGAGTATGGTCCCGACGTACCAACAGCCTTCAGTATTAACAACCCTTATCAGAGGATTTGTGTATGACAACAATGCCAATCCTTTGCCAAATGTATCGATAAGGGTTAAAACAGACAGCTCCATCAATACTAAAACAGCGAGTAACGGCTATTATGAAATCAGATTGATCCCCGGCAGCCAATATACGCTTATCTATTCCAAGACTGATTATGAACCGTTTGAAAAGACTGTGACCATAGTGGGTGTAGGAACAAAGGATTTGGGGATTTATATTATGCAGCCTGTTGCTGTGATTCCCAAAACACATGCACCTGAACTGGAGTACATCCACTCCATTAAGGTGATTGCCGGTGAAACCATTACCTTCGATCCGGTTGCCTCTGATCTTGATGAGGATGAAGAGTTCTTTTTCTCCTTTTCAGGGTGGATGGATAGCGACACATATACCCCTACGGCAGAAGATGTCGGCGAACACTGGGTGAGGGTAACTGTTGAGGATCTTGAAGGTTTTACGGATTATCAGGATGTGAAGATCACTGTCTATCTGGGATATTATGAAATGGATCTTTTTATGGGGTTCAATCTAATAAGCTATCCCTTTGAAGATGATGATCCGAATTTTTCTGCATTCGATCTTTTAGAGGAATTGGGGGTTGCTGATTATATCGATTCCATAGCATCCTATGACATTGATACGGATCATTATATATCCGCATGGTATGATGAGTTCGGACTGCCACAGGGTGAGGATTTTCCGATTCAAATCGGTCAGGGATACATCGTATATGCCAAAGCGGATGTGGAGGAGACATTCTACAACCGGTATACGCAAGAATCACAAACGCTTACCTTATTTGAAGGGATCAATTTCATCGGTTTGGCATCATATCCTGAAGGGTATACATCCCATGATCTCCTTTTGGATCTGGGGATTGATTATATACAGTTTATTTACCGTTTCGATCCATATTGCGGGAATTGGGAGTCTACTTATTGGCTCAATGGGAACCCTGCCGGGGATATATTCCCCATTTTGATGGGAGAAGGGTATCGGATACAGATGAAAGCTGCACCTGATGTGGCACCTGTGCTTTCCCGTCTAAGATATTTTGCATTCTAGCCGAGATTTGACAGAAGATATAAGATTGGCTTACCTTTATATTCACTTCACCCTTATAGCCTTAATTCCACAAATATAAAGAAATGAAAAGAAAAATCTCGCAGGCGTATCGTGCTATTTTAGACCAGGAGACCGATTACATCAAAAAGGATCCTGGGGGAAAGATAAGGATTGCCCTTGCCTATCCCAATACCTATTATGTAGGTATGTCTAATCTTGGATTTCAGACTATGTACCATGTTTTTAATGCCCGCCCGGATACTCTGTGTGAGCGGGTATTTTTACCATCTAAGGACCTGGAACGGATTTACAGGTATGATGCAACGCCGCTTTTAACACTGGAGTCGCAAACCCCGGTAAAAGAATTCGATATTCTGGCCTTTTCCTGTTCATTTGAAAATGATTATCTGAATTGTCTGAAAATCTTGGAACTGGCAGGGCTGCCATTGCGTTTCAAGGAAAGGGATGATACCTGTCCTATCATTATTATGGGGGGTGTGTGCACATTTTTCAATGTGGAGCCTATGACAGCCTTTATGGACTGCTTTATTTGCGGGGAAGGGGAAACGATCGGAAACGAGTTCCTTGATCTATACCGTGCCTGGTTTGAGGCAGACCAGGGGAAATATGATTTTCTCCATACTCTGTTGGGTTTGGAGGGGGTTTATGTCCCTATATTCTATGACTACAGGTATGATAGTCAGGGAACCATCACCGACTTGATTATCCATAAAGATGCCCCGGAGCGAATTCGACCTCGAATAGAAAAGGATATCGACTTTCTCAAGACCTCCTCAGTTATTTTTACCCATAATACGGAATTTTGCGATATGTGTCTTTTAGAGGTCACCAGAGGTTGTCCAAGGGGATGCAGCTTTTGTCTTTTGAGTCAGATATACAAACCCTTTCGGCAAAGAGGGTTGGAGATACTTTTAAACATGGTCAGGGATGGATTGGGCAGGAGAAAAAAGATCGGGCTGATCGGGGCTTCACTCACCGATTATAAGGATTTGGAGGCATTGTGTGAAGGGATCCTTTCGGAAGGCGGGAAGTTTTCCCTCTGCTCCATGCGTGCTGACAGCTTATCGGATCGATTGATGGCCTCTTTAGGCAAAAGTGGGCTCAAAACGGTTACCCTGGCGCCTGAGGCAGGCAGCGAAGAGCTTCGATCCTCGATCGGCAAGACGGACATGACCAATGATAAGATTATGGAAGGTATTGAGAGGCTTGTAAAATACGAGATTCCCAATCTGAAGCTCTATTTTATGATCGGTCTTCCCCATGAAGCCCCGAAGGATGTGGAGGCCATTATCCTTCTGATAAAAAAAATCAGGCATCATGCCGTCCAAATTTCGAGAGGCAGAGGAAGCCTCAGGCAGATAACTATCAGTGTGAGCAGTTTTGTGCCTAAACCCCTTACACCTTTTCAATTTTATCCGATGGAATCTGTCGAGCTTCTGAATCGGAAGATCAGATATCTGACCAAATCGATCAGTGCCCTCAAAGGGATCAACTTTACCCATGATTTGCCAAAATGGTCATATATACAAGGACTTCTGGCCAGGGGAGATCGCCGGGTCGGTGAAATGCTCTTTCTGGCCCATCAAAAGGATGGGAATTGGTCAAGGGCCTTCAAGGAGATCAATCTGAGCCCTGATTTTTACCTTTACCGTTCAATCCATGAGGATGATATACCGCCATGGATATTGTGGTTGAAAAGATAGATTTTATAAAACCGATACTTTTATGATATACTAAACAGTGAGGATGTGAGCAAATATATTGACTTCGCTTGACGGGCAGTAAGGTTGTGAGCGGACATATTTACTCTGTTAGACGGGCAGGCTTTTTTAATTTTCTTGGTTTGAGGTACTCGTAAAAAGTCATTTCGGTGCATAAAGGAATTTTTTGAAGGCTCTAAAGCTCCAACAAAACTTTGTCAGGCGGAGCGAAGCGGAGCTACTATGTTGCTCTTTCCAGCTACAGAAAAGTCCGCAAAAAGCCTTCCTATATCGCTTCGTAAATAAGCCCGTTCACGGGGATAGGGGGAAGAGACGCTACCGCAGGTTCATGTGTGGCTGCAAAGGAAATTATAGAGGGGACTGATATGCAAAGCTGCGGTAAATATGCCGCACACTGGGATAGGGAGGGAAGGGCTTCTTTTAGGGGTTCGTGTTTGCCGACAAAGGCTTATATGTTGCGGGAATAGAATTTGCAATAGTTTTCCCGATAAATTGATAAGATGTCTGTTTTTTGTTTTTTTGTAAGAAAGGGAATCATGAAACATATATATAAAAATTTATGGTCGGTCCATATCCTGGTTTTTATTTTCTTATCGTTATTCCTGACGGGATCTGTCCTTTTCCCTTATCGCATGTGTGATGCAAAAGCTGCAATAGATGATGATATCAAGGAATCGATTGTTGAATCTCAAGAGGTAAGCTCCCCGGATGCCTATTATTATTTCCTCCTTGCCGAGGTTGCACTGCGCACGAATCGGGATGATGACGCTATACAGGCATACAGGACCGCCATC
Organism: bacterium; assembly: GCA_049472295.1. GTDB lineage: Bacteria > SZUA-182 > SZUA-182 > DTGQ01 > JAFGSM01 > JBLIRM01. The sequence continues at coordinate 7,053 of JBLIRM010000169.1, forward strand.
GAATTCGATCCTGGTTCACCCTATCTTCGTTACAGACTTGCCCGGGTGTTGACCAAATACGGGTTATTGGAGGAGGCAGCGCTTCATCTGGAGGAAGCGGTTTTGTTGTCGCCGGAAAATACCCAGTTTTATATTATATTGGGCCAGATATATATCCAGATGAGAAAATTTTCGGATGCGAAGAATATTTATACTCAGATCATTAACAAGGAACCGGAGAATTTGAAGGCCCTGGCCATGCTTGGAAAGTTATATCTTGATACGGAGGACCCTGAAGGTGCGACTCGAATTTATGAACAAATCCTCGAAAAGAATCCTGATTCTTATCTGAC
>JBLIRM010000017.1:0-27852 GCA_049472295.1 bacterium
TGGTCAAGCTTCAGGATAAGGAAGGGAAGGACCAGATCAAAGACTTTCTTTTCCCGGGGACGCCCGGTCATTCCCTGCACCTGACCAATCTGGCCAGGATCGAGGAAGGCCTCTCGCCGGTGCAGATCACCCGAAAGGACAAGCGCCGGGTGGCGAAGTTTTTCTCCAACCTGGCGGGAAACAAGCCCCTGGGCAAGGCAGTGACCGAGATCAGCGCCGCCATAGACGAAAAGGCCGGCCTCCCCCCTGGTTATAATTACAACTTTGCAGGGAAATACGAGGTCATGAAAGAGGGACAGGGAAACCTGGGTGAGGCGGGCCTCATTGCGGTTATACTGGTTGTCCTCACCCTGGCCGCGCTCCTGGAGTCCTTCAAACAACCTGGCCTCATCCTGGTGACCATTCCCCTGGCCCTGATCGGTATGCTCTGGGCACTGTACCTCACCGGAAAAAGCCTGGAGATCTTCGTGATCATGAGCGCGGTCATGCTGATCGGGATCGTGGTGAACAACGCCATCCTGATCGTGGACCAGTTCAACATCCATGTCAGGGAGGGGGCGACCAGGCACAGGGCCATGATCAACGCCACATGCGAGCGGTTCCGCCCCATTATCATGATCACCCTGGCAGCGGTTCTGGGCATGCTCCCCCTGGCCATGGGCAAGGGTATAGGCGCTGAGATGCGGAATGCCACGGGCATCGCATCAGCAGGCGGCATCCTGGTGTCCGGCGTGCTGACCCTCATCGTGATCCCCATACTCTATGACCTTTATACACGAAGGCAGAGGATAATAGGGAACGGGCAAACCTTATGAAGGGTGTGTTGAAAAACCGGGGGAAATAGTCCCTGATCCGGGAGTTACCCGTTTTCATAATCGAGGGAACTCTCTTACAGGTGATGGGGATTGACTAAGGCTGAGGTCGATCGATATAGGTGTAATATGTATCCATTAACTGCTGCTGCAAATTCTCGATCTTTTGCAGGACCTTATTCTTCTGATCGGATTGAATGAAACTGACACCTTCTAATTGGTGCAGCGCCTCCTTGAATTTTCCTTCTCCGCTTTGGATCAATGCAAGGTTGACCTTTGTGTTGGCATCATCCGGGGCCAGTCTTACGGCTTTGCTGACCAGATCATATATTTTTTGTGGCTCGACCCGCTTTTCCGTTAGTATAACCGCTTGAACAGTGTATGTGTCCGCCTCATAGGGATTAAGCTCTGCTGCTTTTTCCGCATGGGATAAGGCCTCGCTAAGACGGGAGCCCTTCTCCCCTGGATTCGTTAAGCCAATGAGAAAATGTGCTCGGGCCATATAGAGATGGGCAAGTGATTCTGCGGCTGCATCCGGAGTGCTGCTGACCAATCTAAGGTACTCTTCAAAATGCTTCAGTGATTTCTTTAACAAATTAACACTGCCGTCATCCGATTTTTTTGCCCCTTTGTAATAGTGAGCAAGACCTGACAAAAATTCTGCAAGGTGGGTCACATCCCTTTCCGAGGTTACAAAGTCGATCCTGCGCTGGGTAACCATATCGGATATTGTCCCGGACACAGGCAATTCCATATCCTCTGAGAGTGAAATGTTGCGATAGTAATCTGAATTGATGCCTGCCGGTGGCTCAATCAAGGAAAGGCGTGCGTTGATCAATGGAGTCCCTCTTTTATCGAGCAAGATTCGACCCCACAGAGCCATCTGCGCCTTTTGCTCCCTGGCAACCTTTTCCGCCTGAAAGCGATAATTGGTAATCTTTTCACCCGGCGGTGTGATATAGGTGATGACTGCGCCCCCAGGTAAGCCGCTGATCTTCCTCAGGAAAAGATCGTGCAATTCCTTGGCACGCACTTTGCCCATTGCATCATCAGAGACTGAGACAAATTCAAAGGATACGAGTTTTGCATCAGCCCAGGGAAAGATCACTTCTTGCGGGCGTTCAAAAAACAGGGGGTCGGTGATCACTACCTGCCTACCTGCTTGAGCAGATCGGATAAAGCATAGTAAAAAAATGAGGAGCAAAGCAGTGATCAGTATATTGATTCTTTTCATGGTATCAATCCCGCTTCCCTTTGACATTCTGCAATAAGCATTTCCACATCGTCACTGTAAACTGTCCTGCTCAAAATCGGATCCTCTTTCAGATTGACAACCTTTTTTTGCATCTCTATGAGCTGTTTACTGGCTTTGAGGAATTCCGTCTTCCTCTCGTCACCAGAAGCATTTTGCGCCCTTCCTACAGTTTCTAACGCCATACCGAGCATCACCATTCCAATCAGCCGGCTATATCCATCGGGATTGAATTGGAGACCCAAACGCGGGTCCGATCCGAAATCAAAATCCTTCAGAGGCGCTCTTCGAGACAATGTGTTTTCAAGTTGCACCCCCAGATTTTTAGAGATTGCAACAAATGCCTTGACCCTCTCTCCCTGTTCATCCTGTACCGTGCCCCACATCAGTTCATCACCATTGAGCCGGTCGATAATATCGTCGAAATTTTGATCATCCACGCCCTTTGACCAGGGACTTTGCCGGATGGGCACCCTTTTGACATTAGGCTGAGCAAAGGCTTCAGGCAGGTCTTCCAATAAGATCTCCGATACGGCCTCCGCCAATTTGTGCATCTTCAGATCATGCCTGGTCCATGTTTCGTCATTCGTATTATTGAAGCCGATGAAATCCATGACAATGATCCAGTGATTTTGATCGGGAACCCGGTAGGTCTCAAAAAACTCCTTTATGTCACGCTCTGCTTCTCTGTTCTCGGAAATCATGGAGGAAAATTTCAGTACGCTGCCGCCCAGGGAAACAAAGATCAGTAATGCCCCGATCCAGATTACCGAGGTCGGAAGGCCCTTTTTTGAAGAGCGCTTTTTTTTGAAATGCACGACCAGAATAATCCCACCGCCGAGCGCAAGCAGCAGTAAGAGCACATAGGAATATGTGCTGTATCTGGCCAGAATTTCCGGGAGTTTCGTTAAGAACTCCCAGATCCCCTCCCATTTCATCAGTGTTTCCTCATTCTTTCTCTTATTATTTCAGGATGTTATTATATAGAGTATCCCTGCGGATCTTTATAAAAGAATTATTATCACCAAAAGGTGACAGTGTCAATGTTCAAATTGATATTATTTTTTATTGTTATAATCATTGACTCTGTCAAAGAAGCTCAGTAAGGTGACATCATCACATAGAAAAATCTTTTGGATTTAAATTTTCAGACTATCATCAAATCTTTTTTGCGCATATCTAATAAAGATGTCAAAAACCATTTTTCATCATAAAAAGCTCTTTTAGAAAGAAAACGGGTACCTCGATTGCGGAGAGATATCATTTGAAAATTATGATAAATTGAGGAATAATGTTTTTATCTTAATAAGAGGATATGATTATGACAAGAATAACTGTACAACTCGAAGATTCAAAAGCCGCTCTGCTACGTGAGAAAGCGAAAAAATATGGTTTAAAACTGGATCAATTTTTAACTGCATCAATAGAAGATCTCATCGCACAACCAGAACCAGAATTTGAGGAAGCAGTACGCAGAGTTCTATCCAAAAATAAAGAGCTGTATAAACGATTGGCCTGATGCGATATTTATCCCTTCTCGAGATTCTTGAATTGCATGATCGAATCATAGCTACTTCGGGTGGCAATAAAAGGGTTCGAGACATCCGCCTTCTTGAATCTGCGGTGAATCAGCCTCGAATTACTTTTGACCAAACTGACCTCTATCCTGAGTAGTTTCAAAGGCCTCAGCCCTCTGTTATTCGTTAATTATGAATCATCCATTTATAGATGGAAATAAGAGGGTCGGACATGCTACAATGGAAACCTTCCTGATCCTTAATGGATTCGAGATCAACGCAAGTATTGATGAACAGGAACGAATCATTTTAGATCTTGCAGCAGGTAAGTTGGAGCGTGCTGCATTTAGTACCTGGCTAAATAATCACATAAAGAGTTAATGATAAATCGATCTGAACTCATTCCTCGAATTACTAACAATCAAAGCTGAATTGATCTGCGTTCAAAACTTACCCGAAACCGTTGGTGATGCCCCTGATGCTGATAAGCCTATTGCATGTGCAATGATATACTGGAAGATCTTTTTTACCATATCACCCCCCTTACATAAATCGGGAGTATTCACTGCAAAAGGCTTTGCATCAAAGGTCGAGTCAACAAGTATGTTTGATTTCCCATTTCCGCTTGATAGTATTATAGTGTCGTCGTCACCCCGGCCATTAACGTATTTATGGTAGCCGAAGGGTTAAGCAGATAAACATATAAAAGGAGGAAAAATGAAAAAAATTAAATACTGGATTTTTGCCTCTGTAATTTTAATCACCGCTTGTGCCCAGGTTCCAAAAGAGGCCGTCGAACTTTCCGTTACAGTCGGGAGGGACATGGCAGAGATGAAAAGGGCCCATATAGCATTTGTGAACCTGTATTATGAACAATTATTGAATGATATTAATCGATTTATTGATGATGTATATATGCCATACCAGGTCCAAAAGACACTGTCCGATGATATTTGGAAAAATGAGATGTTGATGGCGATTGAATCAGCAAGCCAACCTGACACTACCGGGGTGAAACAGAAAGAGTCTATGCAAAAAATCGAGGCTTTTTTGCAGATCCTTCACGAAGAAGTGGAGTCTTACAGGAAGGCCAAGACAGACCCTGTGAAGGCCCAACAGCAAACCATCCTGGATAACATCCAGGAGTCATATGAGCGGATACACTACGCCAACTCAATCGTTACAGGTCATCTCGCGTCCGTTGTCAAGGTTCATGATACACAGAATGAAATCCTGAAGGAGCTTGATTTAGAAAATCTCAGAGAAAAGGTAGGAGTAAAAGTCACTGATATATCCGATGATATCGGCGAATTAATAAGGGAAGCCAAGGAAAAGGAAGACAAGCTGAACGAAATAGTTAATAAATTTGAGGGCTTGATGAAAAAGGTCAAATAGCATTTTCAAATAATCCAAGATTTACTTTTCCATCAGCCTAAAGGAGATCGAACATGAATATCGAGGAATTTAAGCAGCGTCTGCGTGAAAAAATGGCGGAAAACCGTCAGGCATTCGAAGGCCAGTATAAAGATGAACTCAATGGGCTAATGGGATTGTCCAGGGCCGAGATCGACGCAATCACCCCGGATTTAACTGACATGGAGATATATGATCAGCTCATAACCGTTGTCAAAGAAGCATCCAGAATGAATCTTTCGCAGGCTGAATTAAAATCCCGAATAGAAGAACTTGGTGAGGTGGCAATGGCAATTGCCGGGAAAGTGCCGACCCTGGCCGCTTTGTTCGTATAGCCGGCCCTGTGATGAAACTATTCATCTAACCGCATGCACACGGCAGCGCATTCCGATATACGCCATTCGCATTGGTGGTGCATGAACAGTTCGGGATGAATGTAATCACGCGCTCCCATTTTGGATTTAAAGCGTTTTAGGGATCACCCCTTCACATGGCTCCAGGTCAACATCTTTGGATAAAAAACTCCAACTTTCAAGCTTCTTCATCACAGGCAGAGGAGATTTGGTCGGGTTTCCAGAGGCACATCAATATGGCTGCGATGAAGGCCAGAAAGGCCCCGAAGAAAAAGGGGGCTGACGGCCCTAATCCCTTCCAAGGGCCGATCCCCTGCCAGAGGATGCCGGCTATCAGGGATGCCGGAAGGTCCGAAATTCCCAGTACGGCATTGTAGATGCCATATGCCGTCCCCCTGCATGGGGCGGGGACGACATCCGAAATCAGGGCCTTGGCCGTCCCGTAGGCCATACCGTAGTAAACCCCGTATATGGCATAGAGAATATAGATATGCAAATTGGTCCTGGACAGGGCAAATCCCAGATAGAGACATGCATAAATGAACCATCCGCAGATGATCACCTTCCGGCGCTCGATCCGGTCAGACAGTGATCCCGCAGGTGCGGAAACCGCGGCATAGATGATGTTGAACATCAGGAGCATCCATAGGATACCGCTCACACTTACCCCCCGTTCCTGGGCCAGTAATATGAGGAATGCATCCGAGGAATTCCCTAGCTCGAAGATCCCCACGATAACCATCAGGAGAAAAAATGCCCTGCCCGGTGAGAAAAATCCGGGCACTGAATGCGTTTTCGGAGTGGAAACCGGCACGTCCCTGGCCCCGATCACCAGGGAGAGAACGGAGAGAAAGGCGGGTATCAGGCTGATCAGCACTATAGTTCGGAATACATTCCCGGTGAGCCGGCTGATATCCCCTTCCATCAACCGGATGGTGAACAGTGCGATACCAATGCCCAGCGTGGCACCGGCGGTGTCTGCTGCCCGGTGAAAGCCGAATGCCAGTCCGCACATAGAAGACGGGACGGAATCCGCCACCAATGCATCGCGGGGGGCCGTACGGACCCCTTTCCCAACACGGTCCGTCCAGCGCACTCCGGCCACCATAACCCAGCTATTGGCGATATAAAGAAACGGCCTGGACAGCGCTGAAAGACCATAGCCGGCCACAGCCAGCCACTTGCGCTTCCTGAGACGGTCCGAAAACCACCCGGAAAACAGCTTGAGCAGACTGGCTGCTGTTTCCGCAACCCCTTCGATCAGACCGATAAAGACAGTCCGCACCCCAAGGACATTGGCGAGAAAAAGGGGCAGGACATTGTGAACCATCTCGCTGGAGACATCCATAAAGAAGCTGGTCAGGCTCAGAGCCCAGATATTGCGGGGCAGGAAGCAGATATGTCTCTTGTCGTCGGGATCCATAATCATATGCTGAAACTTCTGCTACAAAAAAGTGTCAAAAGTAAGTGAATGACTTTTATTTAAAACAATTTGCAGAAAATATCAAATTTTCTTCTCCTGGCTTTGACCAAAAAATCTTTTTCTTTATAAAATATATATGTGTATATCAATATATACACATGACCTATACACTATTATTTTATTTTCTTCACAGAGGAAAAATAAGGAGGCACTCATGAAAAAGGTCAATGCTCTTAAAATCAGAAACAATTTGGGGGAGATACTGGATACCCTTACAAAAACGAAAGAACCTGTAATGGTAAGCAAGGGGCGAGAGATCAGGGCAGTACTCATAACACCCGAACAGTTCAAGAAAAGGTTTTTGGATTTTCAGGCAGAGGAGAGCAAAAAGAAACTATTTAAGACAATAAGGGATATACGCCTGAAAAATAAAGAGTCCAAAAAAAGCATTGACATACTTCGGGAATTGAGAGGATATCCCAAATGATCTGGATTATCGATGCATCAGTGGCAGTCAGATGGTTTTTAGAAGATGAAAACAGTCAGGATGCGGATGTCATTCTGTATCGGGTTATCGAACTTCCGGAATTATTTGTAGTTCCGGAGCTTTTTTGCTTTGAGGTATATGCGGTCTTGTGTCGTGTTCATCCCTTAGGGCATAATATTTTTGTCAAGGGCATGATACCCATCCTGAATGGGGGAATTTTTAGACAGCCCATGACCGAAGATCTGGCAAAAAAGGCCTCTGTCTATGTTAAAAAAGGGCTTACAGTTTACGATGCAACCTATGTCTCACTCGCCAAACAGATGAAAGGTATCTGGATTACATTTGACCAAAAGGCTTGTCGCTGTATTCAAGATGATCATATCGCCCATGATCTTACAAAAGGGCTTCCTGAAAGCTGGGAATCAAAATAGATATTTACTATATAAGAATACCTTATTGATAAACACGTAAAGGAGCCAGATATTGAGTCCATCAATATGACCGCCTCCTACTTGTGAAAAACTCCATTAAAGAAGAGTGCATTTTTGAAATTCACAAAAATTTCGGGAGGACCTTCCGGAATCCTCCGGATAAAAAGCCATATACTGCTCCGGCTTTTTATGATAATGTCATTCCATTTCCGAATAATACCAAGTCACAATCAGACAATTACAAAGTCATAGAGGAACTCAGCGACGTGGCAATCCCGGATTGAGATTGCTTCGCTACCCCCTCGTTTCACTCGGGGCTTCGGTTCACCGCAATTACTTAGCATAGAATTGATTGCAGTTCATCATAAGCAGGCATTTGGATTCCGGAAGGCCGGATCTTATTGATATGAATACATCCTACCGGATTTTTGGTCGATCCTTTCCCGAAAAATCTATCTAAAAAATGTGTATCCTGCGATTTCCTTTAATGCCAGTTGAAGAGGTTAAAAAGCGAATATTCATATTGTGCATACATCGAAGCGCCTAATGGGGCCTCAAAACTGACCAGTATCGCCCCATAGCCACCTCTTCTGATGACACCATTCAAAAAGCTGTAACCCACTTCATCAAGATCTCTGATACATACGTCCATCACTTGATATCTTGTCTTGCCGCATCTTTCGTTTATCCCCACCAGTGTTACCGAAAAATCATTATCAATACTACCCGTGAAACCCTCGGCAGATGATCCGTCAGACAAGATCGAACCATTGACGGCAATATTATCCATATACCAACCCGGCCATACCCCCGCCCAGTCTGTGACATATCGAAAAGCAAGGAGAATGACCTGATCATCATAAGCTGAAAGGTCAAAGGATTCTCCCACCCATACCGGAGACAATCCACCGCCACTCGTTCCGGTGAAACCAGGCAAATTTGCAACCACGTTTGGATGAGCGTCCGGCGCTATGACATTGGTCGTATGGGGATTGGACAGGCTGGTCCAGGTAAGCCCGCCATCGGTAGATACCTGCACGAAACCATAGTCATACGCAAATTCAATGTCATACCATGTGTCAAACGTGAGGACAGAATCTGTCGAACCTGTCAGGTCCACTTCAGCGATCATGAAATTATCCAGCAGATCACCCGCTCCGGACCAGAGTGCAGAGCCGTCCGATAACCATGGGGTGGGAAGGATATCCGATCCATCAAATTTGAGCAGGGTCAGGATCCCGGCGTCCCTGACCTCTATATAATCCGTCCCCCAGGGTGGCGCATGATTCATCAAAGCGCCACAGGGCAACTCAAAGGTCGGGCCGCGCGCTTCTTCTGTAGCAATATTGATATGGATATCAATGTTTTCAATCTCATATGGGTGAGGCAGCTTCCATAAATCACAGAAGGAATGCATCTTGTTTGACATATACGGGAGACGGAATGGCTGAGGAGAATCGATGAGAAGAGCGATCCTGTAATTATGGAATACATCGTCAAAATCCACACAATATCCGAAATCATTAAGCACCGCGCTAATACCTTCAATGCCGATCCCCGGATTAGCCACCATGGCTTTTATGAATGGTGCACCACCAAAATGCTCATATAGATATAATGTCCAAAGATAGACAATACCGTAATCGGCTGTGATCTCAACAAGCCCCTGATCACCCCAGACCGTTAATGAATTCTCCGGATGATCGGTAATACCCTCAATATGGCTGCCCGGATGACCATAGCCGCATAACCAATAGGCCAGATCAGAGCATCCTTCCTGTACGAAAACCACTTCAAACGGATCGATATCATAATGGATCAGATGCTGGAACTCGTGTGCAATGACACCTTCATACATGTAAGGCCTCTCTATCCCAGGCCCAGGGGGGCCCATCCTCTTTTCCCATGCATAGGCATCAATGGTAATGACGTTTCGATCCATATAATAATCATAGGCCCCATGATATCCGCCGGCAATATACACCGGGAAGGTGGGGTCATAGTAATTGTCATCTCTTACATTGTCCACCAGGATGATTACTCTATCCTTCTTGTCAGGGTTGCAATAATAATCATTAGGATTACCTAATATATCATCTAAAATGGCATTAGAACCGTCGAGATTATCCGGTATTCCAAAGAATTCCGTGTCTTTGAGATAGATATTGTTGTCGAACTCATCGAGCAGATAGTTGATCTGATCATCAGTGATCACAGGACATGTGCGGGAATCCGTCCATGGGGGCCTGTTCGGGTCCCATTCCGGTAATATTCCCCAATTTGGATCATCCGCTACCCATACCTCACCATATGTACCTATGGCCTTGACCGTATATGTCTTGAGATAGAGTATTCCATAGAACCAGTCAAAACCAAAAGCAACGACTGAGTCACCGACATCATAATCGTCTCCGCATTCCATCCCTGAAAATGAGGCTATATTGGATAAATCCAATTGTAATTCCGTATTTCGAAACTCCGGTCCAAAATCAACCGGATCAGGATCCGCCACAACTGCAATAGATGACACAGGATTGATATCTATGGTTGTACGAGTTGCGCCATAGGTTATTGCCGATAACACGGCAAGAATCAATATGGTCAGACCCAAGGTTAGGCTAAGCTTCATGCCGTTCATAAATACCCCCCTTTCATTGGATAAAAACATCAAAAAAGTTTACCTATTTCCCATACACCATGTCCCATCTTTCTTTTTCATTAAGGCTGAGCAATCAGAAAAACGAACAAAATGGATCATCTCCCCCCTTTCCTATTTGAATGTGATAGCCGAGGTTTTTAAAAATATTATTTTACATGTCTTCTCGCACCCCCTTTCCTTTAATCCTTGAATAAGACCTGAATCTTGGGACAAAAATATTTGCTGAAACAAAGATGGAAAAATTAGGAGGAAAAAAGGGGAAAATATCAAAGATGCCTTATATATTCATTTGAAAATAAGAATAAAATATAGAAAACTTTTTACCATTTAGTGTGTTAACCGATAAGGATTCTAATTCTAATGGATGAGTGACCATAAATGATCACAGGTACAATAAGATTAGAAGTAAAGACTGATATGCAAAAGGATGATATCAAAGATAAATAACCAAAAAATACCGGAATGCTCATGCAGGCTGATGAATATCAACAAGGATGCTCAATGGTGAAAGAATTTGAAACTATATTCTTGTGAGAGAATGTATAACCAGATTTCAATGTTATACATCGAAAATCTTTCATCCCCCCTTACAAAATTTAGATCCTATATGAATAATATCGTTTCTGACTTTTCTTTTTATTAATATATTCACCCACACGATCTCTTGTCAATATGAATATTCATCTTTCTTTATCCATGTTTTACAGGTATTACTTTAATGAGAATTCTGTCCTGTCAAAGATTAGAAGTATATTTGATTCCGTGCAGATATTTGAGGATGTCCTCGGGCAGGGCCACTAAAAACCGGAGCTTTGATGTTTGAAGAGATTCCCTTATTTCGTTGACCTTTTGGATATTGGTGGGATCATCGATCAAAACATCCACCATCTCATTCTCCTTCCTGAGTGGAAGCCAGAGTTTCTGGGTGAGCAGATCCACATCAAGCCCCATGAGCAGCTTTCTATCGATAGTGATTTTCATGCCATATTCAAGGAAGGGACAATAATAATAATGGGAAAGGGCATCCAGGATATCCTTCTTTTCGATACCATGTTCCTGTCTGAGTATCAGAATCATATCCCTATCTTCGGCCCTCGTCTTCTCTATAATGCTTCTTAACTCCTGTTCCGTCATGAGACTCTTCCTGATGAGAAAACTGAATTTTTCAAATATCTTTTTTTGACGGTATGACTGATTACAGAAACCAATGCCGAGGCTCCTGGCAACTTCCTTTATGAAAGACAGATCATAATGGTCGAAAGGAACTCCATTCTTTTTATTAATCAATTGAAGCACGCCCAATATCTCTTCTTTAAAGACAATGGCCGAGGCCAGCACCTGTTTTGTACGGAATCCGCTCTGAGTATCATAGGTCTGATTAAAACTGAGTTCAGGATCATATCTTTTCAATTCTTCATCATCATAAGCATCCTTGATATTGACGGAGGTTTTGGAAAAGGCCACGAACCCTGATATGCTCTTCTTATCGATCTTAACCCTGATCTGTTTTATTTCATCCCCGATCTTGTACTTTGAAAAAAGCTCGTTTTTTTCCGTATCCACAGCATATATGGTCAGACGTTCGGCATCGAATAATTCCATGATCTGGCCATGGAGTTGGAGAAAGATCTCGTCCAGATCCTGTGCCGTATGGATCTGATTGGTGATCCTCAAAATTTTTGTCTTATAGGCAAGCTCATTCTTTGATGTCATGTTTTCCATAGTAACGTCAGTGATTCGAATAAAAAAATCAGAAGGTGCGAGGTTTCCTGGCCATTCCAGCAGGTAATGGTTGCATTAGCAGATATTCCTATTTAACAAATACTTAATAATTTTTGATACCCTTTAGCCAGGCAGGGGACTTCCTAAAGTATCTATATTGTTCTTCGTCATTTTCCATGTTTATGGTCAAATCAATCAATATTTTTATCTAATCTTGACCGGTCCCTTTAAATGTAATGTATTATTTGGTATCTTTATAGTTTTTAAATTAAAAGGAATGGGATTCAACAATGGATATCTCAACTACAAGATTTCAACTGCATACAAAAATAATGGATTATAGGATAAAAAAATATTTACTCTGCCTTTTCATCATGCTTTTTATCACAGGTTGTGCCAGCCATATGACCCACAGATCCTCTCGTATGCCGAATGTCATCCTGATCAGCGTGGACACCTTGAGGCCGGATCATCTGGGATGTTATGGTTACGATCAAAATACATCTCCGAATGTGGACCGATTTGCCGAAGAAGGCCTGCTTTTTGAAGCGTGTTTCTCCCACGCCCCACATACCGGTCCTTCATGCACAACTTTTTTAAGCGGATTTCTGCCCCATGAGACGAATGTGGTCTTAAACGATTCAATCGTGCATGGGGAGGTCCCTATGATTGCTGAGATATTGAAAGATGCCGGATTCAAGACCTATGGCGTGGTGAGTAATTTCGTGCTCAGGGAGGGGAAAGGATTTGAACAGGGATTTGATATATATGATGCCCGGATGGGAGAAACCGAGTTAAACAGAAAACATATCTGCGAAAGGACAGCCAAAAAAACCACTGACTGCGCAATTGATATTCTTAAAAACCACTCCGGGAATCCCTTCATGCTTTGGATTCATTATCAGGATCCGCACGGGCCTTATACACCACCCACGCAATATCGTCAAATGTTTCAGAACCCAAACCAGAATCCTTTCGATCTGAAATTCAACCAATCAGTCAATGGTAAAGGCGGCATCCCCTCTTACCAGAGATTGCAGGATCATCATGATTATTCCTATTATGTGGCCCAATATGACGGAGAAATCCGCTATTTTGATGAACATTTCGGTCGTCTGATCGCCTTTCTCAAAAAAAGGCATTTTTTTGAAAACAGTATCGTCATCTTTACCGCGGATCATGGTGAGGCCATGGGAGAACATGATTTTTATTTTGCCCATGGCCATGGATTGACGAATGACCTGATCCATGTCCCTTTGATCATCCGTTACAAGAATGAGCTCAGAGGGAGGAGAAAAGATCCTGTTCAGCATCTGGATATTGTCCCAACGATATTGCATAGGGTCAGTATCCAGGGAGATTTTGCCTATCGGGGTCGAAATCTTCTGGCTAATCCGTTAGAGGCGACCACGATTTTTTCCGAGCTGCATTTTTCGAACAGCGCAGTCATCTCCAATGGTATGAAGTTGATCATGTACGGTGAAAATGCCTTTCTCTTTGATATCCAAAAGGATTTTTATGAGAACCGGAACCTTGCGAACCAGTTTCAGTTCAGAAGTCTTTTAGGCGATCTGATCAATGAGAGACAAAAGATGAGGAACAAGGATCTGCTCTGCCTGGATATTGCCCCCCAAACACCCAAATTGAGTCGAGAGGAAAAAGAGAAACTCAGGTCCCTGGGATATATAGAGAAAGGGAAATAGGAACACCTTCCCTGGTTGACACCGATATCTCTATGAATTATAATTTTATTCGAAAAAACAACAATTTTGCATTAATCTTCAAAAAATTCCATTGATTAAGGAGTCCTTTCATGAGCAATCTGGTCAATCCACATGGCAGTTCAGACCTCAAACCACTCTTGCTCGAAGGCAGTGAGAGGGAAGAGGAACTCAAAAAGGCCGAGAGTCTGAAAAAGATTCCCATGACCAGCCGGGAGACATCGGACCTCATCATGATGGGGATCGGCGCATTTACTCCCCTGGATGGCTTTATGGGTTATGATGACTGGAAGGGGATCTGCAATGATTTCACCATGCCATCGATAAACGGCCTCTTCTGGCCTATCCCCATTACACTTTCCACTGATGAGGTACTTTCCGGGTCCATCGGCACTGGGGATGAGATAGCCCTCTGGGATACGGAAACCGAATCCATTATGGGCACCATGAGAATAACCGAAAAGTATGCCATCGATAAAGCGCATGAGTGCAAACAGGTATTCACTACCACTGACGAGGCGCACCCGGGTGTTCAAAAGGTACTGGCTCAAGGGCCTGTGAACCTTGCGGGCCCTGTTAAGGTGCTCTCGGAGTCCTATTATCCTGACATGTTTAAAGGGATATACCATCGTCCAGCCACTGCCAGGGAAATCTTCAGCGAGCGGGGATGGGATACCGTGGCGGCACTCCAGCTTCGCAATCCAATGCATAATTCTCATGCCTATCTGGCCTGGATTGCCATCGAGGTGTGTGACGGTGTGTATATTCACCAGTTGGTGGGAAAGCTTAAAAAGGGGGATATTCCCGCCGAGGTACGGGTCAAGGCGATTGAGGCCCTTGTGAACAAATACTTCCGCAGGGAGAGGGTCCTCCAGGGAGGATATCCCATGGAGATGCGTTATGGTGGCCCCCGAGAAGCCCTTCTGCATGCCGTGTTTCGACAGAACTACGGCTGCAGCCACCTGATCGTCGGGCGTGATCACGCCGGTGTTGGCGACTATTACGGTCCATTTGATGCACAGAAGATATTCGGAAAGATCCCCAAAAATGCTCTGGAGATCAAGCCATTGCCCCTGGATTGGACCTTTTACTGCTACAAGTGCGGGTCCATGGCCTCCATGAAGACGTGTCCCCATGAAGAAAAGGCAGTGATCGATGAAAACGGACAGTATAAAGGGGGCGCCCGACTCCTGCTCTCCGGCACCATGCTTCGGAAATTGCTCAGCGAGGGGAAACCTGTGCCGGAGGAGTTTTCCAGGCCTGAAGTGATTGCCATCCTGAGGGAATACTATGACAGCCTGGAGGAAAAGGTGGAGGTCAAACTCCACGGCGCTGCAACCGGTGAAAAGTTGTGAAAGGATGGCGCAGACTGAGGGCTTATATAAGGAACCATAAATATGTCGCTCATGAGGAGGGGAGGAGAAGAAAACCATCCTTGGGCGAACACTTTTTGTTTTACTGAGGAGATGTGATCTTATTCGCTGCAGTAACATATTTGCTCACAAGGTTGGTTCCTAATGGAATATCAAGGGTTAAATCATCGTGATTTCAAAAGGATATAAAAGCATTCGAAAGAAGGGTGGAGATTCATGACCATACAAAAGGCAACAAACATCACTTGGCATCACGGGGCCATCACGAAAGAGGATCGTGAACGGCTCCTCAATCAAAAAGGCGTTGTGATCTGGTTTACAGGGCTTTCCGGATCAGGAAAATCAACCCTGGCCCACGCAGTGGAGGAAAGATTGTTTGAAACCGGTCATCTTTCCTTTGTATTGGATGGTGATAATATCCGTCATGGTTTGAACAAGAATCTCGGTTTCTCCCCCCAGGACCGTGAGGAAAACATTCGCCGCATCGGTGAAGTAGCCGGGCTCTTTGCACATGCAGGGATCATCACAATGACTGCATTTATCTCACCCTACCGGATTGATAGGGATAAGGCCCGTGCGCTTTTAGGTGCCGGGGAATTTGTTGAGGTTTTTGTCAAGGTGCCCATTGAAGTTGCTGAAGAAAGAGACCCGAAGGGGTTGTACAAAAAGGCCAGATCCGGTGAGATCAAGGAATTTACGGGGATTTCCGCGCCTTATGAGGAACCCTTGGGCCCTGAATTGGTCATTGACACCAGCCAATTCGATCTGGGGCAAAGCGCTGAGATGGTTCTGTCCTATCTGAAAGAAAAGGGTATCATTAAAAAGGCCTCATAATTCCTATTACCTCTATTCTTAATTTTTCCATGAGCAAGTCTGTCAGAACCTGAAATCCCATTTTTCACCTAATGGCGAAAATGTTTAAATCCATTACCACATCCCGATATCCTGCCCTATCTTCTTTGTAGAAATCTCAGATCCCCATGGCACGAAAGTTGCTCAAATAGAAATGGGGATCTGGATTTAAAAACGAAGATTCTCATCCTGAGTATAGGAGGCTGTCTGACTCTATAGATCTTTGATAAACATTGGGTGTATGAATTTTTAAACATATGATTGATATATATGGCGGAAATGGTTAAAAATGCAAAAAAGTTTTCTGGTTTGATTGCCCCTTTCAGATTTGTGGAAAGGAGCCTTGCCCTTAAACTGATCCTGTGGATTGGTCTGATCCTTGTCATTTCACTTGAAATGTTCTTCTACCTTGATAACCGTTTTGACCGCAAGATGATGGTCAACCAGATGAGGGAGGAAGCCAGCAGGTTAAGTGATATTATCAAGAGAGGGACTTACAATGATATGCTGCGGGCAAGAAGCAATGAGATTCAGGAGGTTCTGGAGGACATTGGTGCTCAGGAGGACGTGATCAA
Organism: bacterium; assembly: GCA_049472295.1. GTDB lineage: Bacteria > SZUA-182 > SZUA-182 > DTGQ01 > JAFGSM01 > JBLIRM01. Next base: position 16,591 of record JBLIRM010000017.1, read on the forward strand.
GGTCAGGATCATAGAACGGGGTCAGATTATGAGATCCTCCAATAGCAAAGAGGTGGGCACCAAGGTTGACAAAATGGCAGAGGCTTGCTACGACTGCCACAAAATCGAGGGAGAAAAACCATATACCACTGGCCGCTACCGGTTCTTCAAGACCGAGACAGGAGAGCAGGCCCTTGGTTATGTGAATCCTATCCATAACAGCAGGGAATGTCAGGCCTGCCATGTCTCGAATAAACCGGTCCTGGGTGTCCTGGATATTGTCCTTTCCATGGAAAAGGTCCATAAAGCCATCAGAGAAAATCAGTTGCGTTCACTGATCTTTATACTTATCCTGTTTTTACTCATCTCTATCTCAAGTGCTTCTTTCATCCTGCGATTTGTCAATAAACCCATCAGGCAGCTCACCTTCGGCACACGCAGGATCACAGCCGGAGATCTGGACTACCATATACATACCCCCACAGAAGACGAGATCGGGGAACTGGCCAAATCCTTCAATCGAATGACTGTTGATCTGAAAACCTACCGGGGGCAGCTTATCCAGGCCAAGGAATACATCGATAATATCATCAAGAGCATGATCGATACGCTGATTGTTGTGAATCCCGACAGAAAGATCAGAACGGTCAATAAGGCAGCCTTGAGACTCCTGCAATACAACGAGAAAGAACTGATCGGACAGCCTGTAAAAAAGATCTTTGCACAGGATGCCCCTTTCTTTAATGAGCGTGATTTCAAAAGGCTTATCAAAGAGGGTTCCATCAGGAACTATGATACACAGTATCTAACCAAAAAGGGTATGGAAATACCGATCAATCTTTCTGCATCGGTGATGAGTGACAGGGATGGGAACCTTCTTGCAGTTGTTTGTGTAGCAAGGGATATGAGGGAAATCCAGAAGCTGATCCGCGACCTGAAGCAGGCCTATAAGGAATTGCAAACCACACAGGCGCAGTTGATACAGTCTTCGAGACTGGCATCCATGGGAGTTCTTGCTGCGGGTGTGGCCCATGAGATCAACAATCCCATTAACAGCATCATCAACTTTGCCGGGCTTCTGGAGGATGAATTGGAACCCGGCACAGAGCCTGCCGATTATGTAGAGTGGATCCTCAGGCAGGGGCAGAGGATTATAAAGATCGTCAAAAATCTCCTCTCATTTGCAAGATCGGACAAACAGGAACACAGCCCCTGTATGATCACAGAGATTATACATATGTCTATTGCACTGATGGAGGCTTACCTGGCAAAAGACGGTATCCAGATACAGACCTTTTATGAACCGGATCTGCCCAGAATCAGGGCCAAGGCCAGCCAACTGGAACAGGTTTTCATCAATCTGTTGATCAATGCGAGGGACGCGCTCAATGAAAAGTACCCGAAGGCGCATAAAAACAAGAAGATCAAAATAGAGGCCAAGGTCATAGAAAAGAATGATACCGCCTATATAAGGATCGAGTTTACGGATCATGGCAACGGGATTGATGAAGAAAACATAGACAAGATCTTTGATCCTTTTTTCACAACCAAGGAGATCGGCAAGGGAACCGGTCTCGGGCTAAGCATCAGTTACGGGATCATTGCCGATCATAAGGGGAGCATCGAAGTCAGAAGCCAAAAAGGCCACCACACCACCTTCACCATCGACCTGCCCGCTGAGCCTTTGCTGGTTCACTCGGGAGATATGGATTTTCCAAAATTCAACCGTCGAAGATTGGATGGATGACTCTTAGTTTACTCCGCAAATATCAAAGGAGAGACGTGATCCCCGTATTGGCCCTTCACCTTCTCCAGACGCAGCCGCTGGGCATTGAGCAATTCAAAGACCACAGGCGGAGTATCGGCTATCTTTCGGTAGATATGTTCGATCCTTTCGATCTTTTTTAGCAACTCGGGTATGCGTAATTTGAACTGCTCTTCATAATCGGCCGCGGTAAAATCCTTTTTCAGATACCGGCTGAAAAGGGCCTTTAAGTCCTTATATTCCGGGATATAGCCGGTGGGCAATTCGATGGCATGGACCTCATTATGTATACGCAGTTCCATCCATTTGAGCCAGACCACCTTGTCATTCTTTTCATTCAGAAACCTGCCGTCTTTGTCCTTCAGAAAATAATTCACGGAAAATATGATCGGGGGGCTTTTCAATCTCTTCCCGAAATCGAGATGCATCTGAATATATCTCCCGATGCGGACGGACAAGAAATCCAGGTTGGACATCAGGTTAAAGGTGCGCACACCCTCCTGCCCCAGGGTTGCCGCAGTGGTTTCGGATTCCAGACTGGCCCCCTTAGTGATCACGCCGTGGGCCCAGTCAAATGATTGTTCCACAGGAACACAGGTATTGGAATCGCGCCCCCCATAGATAATCCCTTCGATGGGGACACCATCCGGATTCTCCAGTTGCTGATCACAATTTCTCAGATCAGAAAGGCGACAGATATAACGCGCATTTTTATGTGACGGGGGAATCTCATTCCCCAGGGCATCGATCTTTCCCTCCTCCCACCGGCCGGAATAATTGATCCCTTTCTCAGGGATATCCTGCCCCATGCCAAGCCAATAGGGGATCCCTTCATCCGTATAAAGGACATTCACAAATATGATCTCTCCAGGTTTTGTGAGGGCCTCGTATATGATCGGATCATCTTTGGGATTCACGTCCCGGACGATTCCGAATATCCCCTGTTCCACATTCACTCCACATACCCTGCCCCCCACATCTTTCAGATAGGCGATATCATCCCCAATGATTGATTCATTATCGAGCATGGATGTGGATGTCTTTCCGCAGGCACTGGGAAAGGCACCGGTAAAATAGGTGATCCGGCCCCCAGGGCCGTGGCATCCCATAACAAACATGTGCTCGGCCAGCCAGTCCTCCTTGGAGGCTTTATTAATGGCCAATCTCAAAGCAAGCTTTTTCAGACCGATGGTATTTCCCCCATATTGGGTATTGGTGCTATAAACCACATTCTCCTGAATATCGATATAAACCCTTCTCTTGTCTATATTTTTACTGACAGCCCTCTCCAGTTCACCGGATGAATGAAGAAAACGAAAAAAGCGCGCCCCTTTCCCGCCTTTTTTGAATTCCTCATAGGCGCCTCGATATAAGATATCCTCGGCATGGGCTACATAGGCGGAATCAGTGATCTGCAAACACAGGATGGAAAAAGGGGAACCCACAGGGCCCAGGGAAAAAAAACGGACAAACATCATGCTCTTGGACATGATGTGCTTCAATATATCCCTGATTTCTGATAAACCTTCTTCCCTGGGAATAGAGTTGAAATTTTCACCCAACTCCACACCTTTGGGCAAAAGAAATTTGGTCTTTGACTTGTCTCGGGCCTGATCAAAAAAACCGTCGAAATGGATCGTGTGGCCATCCAGGGCCAGTTTTGTCTCCTCACCGGCCTCCACAGCGTAGCTGCGTATAAACGCCCGATCCTCCTTGGAATCGGTACAGACAAAGACCGATTTGGGATGACATAAATCTATGGCATCCGCCACGAATTGCATAACATTCTCATTTTGAAGCGCTGCCAATTTTTCAAATTCTCTGGGCTCGAGCCTTTTTTTCAGGATATCGTTCAATGTTGTCTCCTTTTTCTGATTGATTTCAAGATTTAAAAGCAACTCCCAGGATCCGGCAATTCTGAAAAAGCCGCCCTATATCGCTCCGTAAATATGCCCGCTCACGATGATGGAAGGGGAATACACTCTCTGGTACAGGTTAATATGTTCCGCAGAGAGAATTTTCAATAGCCCCCCAATAAGTTTGGTAAAATGTATGCTCACGATGATGCAATGCTAAAATATAATTTGCTGGCCAGGATCTGATTTGAGAGATTTTCCAATATATTCTAGATTAGAATTTCATTCTTTATTAATAGAAGTATACCGAATAAACGCACCAACCGTCAATAAAAGCAGGAAATGATCTTGAAGGATAATGAGGTAATTTTTCATGAACCGGTTGAAAAGTGAACAAAAATATTATTTAATTACCAGATTATTCATTCATACCTTAATCGAGGAGATTACGATTTGAGTAGTCAGACAAACAGAGAGATCCGGAATGGCTGATAAACCTCAGGTCACATCCGAGCTTTCCCGTGAATTATCCCTGTTTCATATTACAATGATGGGATTGGGGATGATGATCGGTGCGGGGGTATTCCTGGGTGTAGGGAATTCCGTTTTTGTATCCGGTCCCGGGGGTGCGGTGCTGACCTTTGCCCTCAACGGTGTGATCGCCATGTTCACGGCCCTCTCCTACGCGGAACTCAGTTCTGCTATTCCACGGGCGGGAGGGGCATACAATTACGCCCGCGTCGGATTCGGACGGGGAACCAGTTTTCTTGCCGGATGGCTGGAATGGTTTGCCTCCACTGTTGCAGGCAGCCTCTATGCAGTGACCTTTGCCATTTATATGGTCCGTTATCTCGAGGTGCTCGGTCTGCTCAAATGGGCCATTCTCCCTACCCTGGTTACGGAAAAAATCGTGACCATTCTCATTGCATGCTTTTTCCTCTATATCAATTACAGGGGTGCCTCTGAAACAGGAAAGGTCGGGGCTTTCTTCACCCTGGGACAAACCATTTTTCTGTTATTCATAGGAGCAGTGGGGATATTCGTGACCTTGCGCGATCCTTTCCGCTTCCAGAACTTCAAGCCCTTTCTGCCCTATGGTTGGTCAAAACTCCTGATCACAATGGGATTTACATATGTGGCATTCGAAGGATATGAGGTGATTGCCCAGACCGGTGACGAGGCCATTGATCCAAAGATAAATCTGCCCAGGGCGATGATCTATTCGGTCTTTATTGTCACCATTACTTATGTGGCCGTGGCATTTGCTACTGTAGTGGCTGTGCGGGCGGGATCACCCGGGGTGGTCGGAGCCCCATGGCAATGGATCGGTCAGTTCAGAGAAAGGGGATTTGGAGAGGCCATTGCACGATTGATGCCTATGGGCAATCTCTTTTTGACCCTGGCAGTCATCTTTGCCTCCACGTCCGCCCTGAATGCCACCATATATTCTGCCACAAGGGCATCATATGCCCTGGGCAGGGATCATATGCTGCCGAAATTCTTTGCACTCATATCACGCAAGCAGAAAACACCCTGGGTGGCTTTACTGGTAACCGGAGGCATCATGATCCTGGTGGCTACGGCACTACCTACCATTGATGTGGCCTCGAGCGCGAGTATCATGTTTCTACTGCTCTTTTTTATGGTCAATCTGTGCGTTATCAGAATCCGGTTGAATCTGGGGGATGAAATGGAATATGGCTTTGTGATGCCCTTTTTCCCTATCTTTCCGGTGATTGCCATTATCTGTCAGGCCGTCCTTGCCGCCTGGCTGATACATATGAGCCTGATTGCATGGATCGTGGCACCAGTCTGGACCATTATGGGCATCGCCATATATCATTTTTATTCAAAATCACATGTAAAGATCACAGCCGAGGAGATCCAGGTTCTGGAGGAAGAAAAGGCACCCGAAGGGGATGGATACCGGGTCATGGTCGCTGTGGCCAATCCCCAAAATTCACTGGAAATAGTGCGCACAACCTATAAGATCTGCAAAGCAAAAAATGCCAGGGTGGAGCTTTTGCACATGGTGCCGGTGCCGGAACAGGTTCCACTGACGGATGCCCAGGAATATATGATCGAGGGAAAAGAAGCCATCGTAGAGGCCATGCTCTATCTCATCTTCCTCTTCCCCATCAGCACCACCATCCGCTATTGCCGCAATATCGCCCGGGGCATTGTGAGTGCGATCAGGGAGAAGAAGATCAACATGCTCATTATGGGATGGCATGGGCAGACTACCAGGTCATATGGATTTAAACTGGGGCGCACGGTGGATCCTGTCATTGAAAGATCCCCATGCAATGTGGTTATCCTGAAAAGCTGCTCTGATATAAAGTTCAAGCGAATCCTCGTCCCCCTTATCGGAGGGCCCAATGGTGGTTTTGCCCTTGAAATCGCAAGCATTCTGGCCAAAGAGGATGACGGTAAAATCTGCGCCTTTACAGTGCACAGCGACCAAACGAAGTTTGACCTTGAGCATTTTATATCCACGCATCAAGAGCGTGTTCCCCTGGCTTTGGATAGGATACATATCAAGGTGGTCTATGAGCACAGTCCGGTGGAAGCCATTCTGGAGGAATCGAAGGATTACGATCTGATCGTCCTGGGCTGCACCCGGGACCCCCTAATCTATCAAGTAGTCAGGGAGTCCATTCCGGATATTGTGGCCAGGAGATGCCACAAGCCGCTGATCATGGTCAAGGCATCGGGCGGGATAAGATCCTGGATCAAGCGCTGGTTCTGATATTTAATCAATACCTCCCTGCAGCAAGCTGCGGGGTTCCTTTAAAGCAATCTTCGGACAATGAAAAAGGCATCATACTATCAAAAGCGCATGGGAAGTTCTTCCAGTTCTTCATGGGTTTTGATCAAAAGCCTCCTGAAGGGATTGACCTGTTTTAAACATTCTGATTCTAAATTGAAACAATAGGACCTGGCCTGTTTGATGTGAACAAGACCATTCTTTGAAGACCTGTTAAAAAACCTTCTTGCGATATTTCTAATGATCATTTTTTCTCCTTCTCTCGATTATTTACTTATCAAAATAAAAAGTGAAAATCATAATTGACCTGGTAATCCGATGGGCTTCTCAGCCTGAAATATTCCTCAACCTTCTCCTTTTCCTCCCAATCCCTTACATCGCCCTGCACGGTGATGGTTTTCCTCTCTTGATCGATGAAAACATCAAAAATCCTGCCGTTAACCTCCACCTCCCTTTTACTGATCAAGGACCTCTGCATGAATTGATGGAAATTTAATGATCTTCCGGAGGCCATTGCGGAATCAAGGCCCAGGAGGAAGAATAATGTCATGGCAATCATCAATGCCAAAAATATTCTGCTTTTCAAAAAGGATCGAACTATTTTACTCACCCCCTTTCCCTATCTAACCTTAACGAAACCCTTTATAAACGTTCACACTATTTTAGATTGCAGGTCATTGTGAAGAGCCGATGCCCCAAGCGAAGCGTCAGGGATAATGAAGCAGTCCCGTTTCTGAGATTGCCACGGCGCCTTCGGCTCCTCGCAATGACAGTTAAGAATTGAAGTGAACGGTTATGGGTTTTTTATAAGTTAAAATGCTCTCTTTAACACCCCTTTCATGGATGTTATATTAATTCTTATCTCAATTATCGTGCCAAACTGACATAAACAAATCAATTCATTGATAATTAAGGAGAATTGAGTGTGAATACGGCAAGGAGGTCCTATGTCAAACTCGACTCAATAGTCGATCCCACATGCATAATTGTCGAAAGAATGAAACTGATTTAAAGGAGGGATTTGATTATATATTCAGAATATATAAAAAGATAAATTGTGATCAATGATTTATCTTTTCCGGGAGGCTGTATGGTATGTCAATAATGATTATTGATCTTTTCCGGAGGCCTGCAATGTAAAGAAAAACATACTCCCCTGCCCTAACTCGCTTTTCAGACCCACTTCCCCGCCCAGCTTTTCCACGATCCGCCGAACAATGGACAATCCCAAACCGTGCCCCTGGAGGCGGGCCTGTCTGATTTGCGTAAAGGGAACAAACAACTGGGGTTTTTCCTCCGGAGAAAAACCGCCCCCATTGTCCCGGACCCAGAACCGGATCATACCATTTTCCTGTTCTGTTGCACCGACCTTCACGAGGGGTGGCCTACCACCATATTTAATGGCATTGCTAAGATAATTGAGCCAGACCTCTTCGATCCATGGGTCGTATCCCAAAGCCACAGGCATCTTCTGCTGGATGATAATTTTCGCTTGATGTTCCTGAATAAGATCCGCCAGTCTCCCCTTGGCTTCATTAATGATCCGTTTCATATACAGTGGATGTACCTCCACCTCTTCCTGCTTGCGCACATTGGCCAGGAGCATCAGTGCATCAATGATATTGATCATTTTGCGGCTGTTCTGGATAATGCGATATGCGTTACGGAGCAACTTTTCAGAAGACATGTTGGAGGAACCCTGTTCCAGTATATATCCGCAATTCAGGAGCACACCAATCAGATTCTTGAGGTCATGTGCCACAGTGTAGGAAAATGCATCCAGCTCTTCGTTGCGGACCTTTAACTCCGAGATATACCGGTTCAATCTTTCTTCTGCCTGTTTACGGCGGGTCACATTTCTGGCGATCTCTATGACACTCGCTATACGCCCTTGATGGTCCTTCAGAGGCACCCCGATATCCTCCCAGTAGCTCTCCTCTTTGATACCTCCCACTGCAGGCTGATACATGGTCCCTATCTCGATCTGCCCGGTTTCTATGGCCCTCTTACACGGACAGCCCTCGCATGATTCATCCTTATATACATAGGCCCTAAAACAGGTCTTGCCTATGGCATCCGGATTCAGATCGAGGGCCCTTTTGTTTGCCCACACAATCCTCATATCCGGGTCAACCTGCACGATCAGGTCAGGCAATGCATTGAGAATGGTGCGCATCCTTTCCTCACTCTCCCGCAAAGCCTCCTCCGCCTTCTTTCGATCGCTGATATCCACTACCACTTCCGCAAACAACCAATCACCCCTATCGTCCAGGAAAGGGATGGTGGTCACCTGCACGACCCGATTATCCTCTTTTGGAAGGGTCCTTTCTGTAACAAAAGGGGCCTTGATCTTCATCGCCTTTACAATGCCGCAGTTCGGACAGACCTTGCTTCGCCCCATCAGATATTCATAACATTTTTTGCCTTTGGGATCTCCATAGGTCCCCTGACACCTCTTGCTGACATACCGGATATTGAACTCCGCATCTATGATCTCCGCGTCCCTTTTGATGGCATCCAAAATGGACTCGCCCTCCTGATGCACCCTTTTAACCTTGTTTTGGGTTGCTTTGGATCGATCTTTCAATACTTCCAATGTGGCACTTTCTTTAGCCATTTCCGGTTATCCGATCTCGGGTTCAATGTAAATATGATTGTATGGTCTTGTCAATCTTAAAGATAACAAATGACCCCCTATCTTTTTATTCGACATAATAACATAATAAAAACATGTCTATGATCGATTATGAAAAACTTTTTATTTCAAAACCCAAAAGTGATAACATAGTAAATCCATTTTGAATTTAAATTTACACAGATATAGGATTGATTCCTGTATGCGTGATTTAAGAAGGCATAGGAAGGAGAAAAGCAAGCCTTTGCATACCCTGTTTAATATCCTTTTTGTATTGGCTGTCTTCTATCTTTTTTATTGTGTGACCCTCTTCCTGTTGCAGCGACATATCATGTTCCCGCGCTATCTCATCAATGTGCCGGAGGAAGGGGAGAAGGAAATGCAGGGCATTGAGAGGATCTGGTTAAACACCTCATATGGAGAGGTGGAGGCCTGGTTCCTGCCTCCGGACATAAATCATTCAAAAATGCCTTCACCAGCGGTTATCTTTGCCCACGGCAATGGCGAAATCATTGACATCTGGCCGGAGGCACTCAAAGGATTCACAGATCTCGGAATAGGGTTGCTGCTCGTGGAATATCCCGGTTACGGACGTTCTCAGGGGAATCCCTCTCAAAGGAGCATTACGGAAACCTTTATCAAGGCGTATGATCATCTCATCTCCCGGGATGAGGTTGATCCTTCCGGGATCATTCTTCTGGGCCGCTCAATCGGCGGCGGAGCCATATGTACCCTGGCAGCCGAGAGAAAATCCGCTGCTCTCATTCTGATGTCCACTTTTACTTCGGCCCGTTCCTTTGCATCCAAATTCCTTGCCCCGGGATTTATCGTAAGAGATCCTTTCAACAATCTTTCGATCGTCAGTACTTATACCGGTCCCATACTTATCATTCATGGAAGATATGACACCATCGTTCCTTACAGGCATGGGATATCTCTCTATCGAGCGGCAAAAAACGGCAAGATGTTGACTTACAATTGTAATCACAACGATTGTCCCCCTGACTGGGATATATTCTGGCAGGATGTGGCATCATTTCTTCGCAATGTTGGAATCATTGATACGATTGATTAATCCTGATGCAATCGTAAAAAGTCAAAAAAATGTCATTGCGAGCGAAGCGAAGCAATCTGGTAAAAAGTCATTGATGAGCGCATCCGGAATCTTTATGATACAAAGCGAGCTTAAGGGCCTTGAAGGTTACCTGAGCATTGTAATCATTCATTCAAAAATCCTATGATCCAAAAAGAGAGAATAAAAGACCTGAATCAAAATCCCATAAAAAAAGGGAGATATGTGCTTTACTGGATGCAGGCATCCCAGCGGAGTGAATATAACCACGCCCTCGAGTTTGCCATAGAAAAGGCCGATCAGTTCAACATGCCCCTGGTGGTATTTTTCGGCATCACTGATCGATTCCCGGATGCCAATGAGAGGCATTACTTCTTCATGCTGGAAGGGCTCAGAGAGACCCGGGCCGACCTTGAGAAAAGGGGCATAAAAATGGTGATCCGTCATATATCACCTGAAATGGGCACAGTTGAAATGGCCGCAGAGGCATCGCTTGTGATAGCAGACCGGGGATACCTGAAGATCCAGAAGGACTGGCGGGCATATGTGGCAAAACATCTGGACTGCCCTGTGATTCAAGTGGAATCCGATGTGATCGTGCCGGTGGAGGTTGCCTACCCGAAGGAAGCCTATTCTGCGGCCGTCATCCGGCCAAAGATCAAAAGGCATCTGGAAGACTATCTGCTTCCCCTGGATGCAAAAAAACCGAAAAAGGATTCAGTGCACATCCCTTTTGATTCTTTTGATATCCAAGATATCCTTGAAGCTGTCCGGAAACTGGATGTGGATCGAAGCGTCAAACCGGTTGATGCATTCCATGGCGGGAGCTTTGAAGCCAAGAAGCACCTTAAGAAATTCCTGGGGAAAAAACTGGATCTATTTCAGGATCTCAGAAACGACCCGACCGTGGATTATCTCTCCCATATGAGTCCCTATCTCCACTTCGGACAGATCTCCCCCCTTTACATCGCAATGGAGGTTTTAAAGAGCAATAGCCCGGGCAGGGATGCCTATATCGAAGAGCTGGTCATCCGGAGGGAATTGAGCATGAATTTCGTGTTTTACAATGAGAATTATGCCTCCTTCCTATCCCTGCCTGCATGGGCCCGAAAAACATTAAAAAACCATCAACATGATCCCAGGGAATATAACTATACCCCGGAGGAGATGGAAAGGGGGCAGACCCAT
>JBLIRM010000170.1:0-7336 GCA_049472295.1 bacterium
GTGGAAGCTGGCATCAGTGATAATGTCAAAGAGATGCTGCAGGATATCAATGTGCAAGACACAGCCTATGCCCCGGCTGGTGATATGTTTGAACTGGGAGCAAAGGTGCAGGTCTTGAGAAAAGGGGTATTTTTCCCAGCCAGAGCAAACAAGCTCTATGAGCTTTACCGGCAATACAACTCCCTGGACGAGATCGAGGAGAAGACCAAGAAACAGATCCAGGAGAAATATTTCAGGAAAAGCTTTGAAGAGGTATGGGAGGAGACAAAGTCCTTCTATTCGAAGGTTGCACCGGAGGAGATCACCAAGGCAGAGAAAAGCCCGAAACACAAAATGGCCTTGATATTCAAATGGTACTTTGGCAGAGGCACATGGCTGGCTCTGAATGGTATCGAAGATCAGAAGGTGGATTATCAGGTGCAATGCGGGCCGGCACTTGGGGCATTCAATCAATGGGTAAAGGGCACACAGCTCGAGAACTGGCGGAATCGGCACGTGGATGAGATCGCTGAAAAGTTGATGGAAGACACTGCCCTCCTGTTAAACGAAAGATACGGAATATTAGAGAATGGAAAACTTACGGGAAGCTGAATTCCTTATACATTATACATTCCTTTCTCGGTTTCTTCCTTATTTGATGAAGACATTAGAGGAATGTAAGGTAAAATATATTGAAGGCACTGGATCATGTTTCAGTGAGAACCATTTATGAAACGGAGAAGTATGATGGATCAAGAGATAAGGGTGGCAAAGGAAAGACATTTTCTTGGTGAAACAACAGAGGAAAGGACAAAGAAATTCTATCATATCCTGAAGGTAATGAACGAATGCGGAGAGATAGAGTTTCTTCATGCCTTGTCAATGGTTTGTACAGAAAGATATCTCAATGAATCTCATGCACCCGATCAATCGAAGAAAAGAAAATGGTTTAGCATGGGTAAATTAAGCACAGGATTAAAAGATAAATTGTTAAAACAGGGAGCAGATGAACAGTTTCATTTTGATCTGTGCAGTGCGAAATATTTTAAATTAGGGGGATAAGCTTTGAGCAGTCTCGTTTTTATGTTCTCCGGTCAGGGCTCGCAGTATTATCATATGGGAAAAGAGCTTTTTGAAAACCATCCAATCTTTCGTAACTGGATGCTCAAATTAGATGCCATTGCATACGGGATCTGCGGGCAATCCATACTCAGCCATATGTATGATGAAGAAAGAAAAAGGAGCGATCTGTTCAACCGGACATTTTACACCCATCCTGCAATCTTTATGGTGGAATATGCCCTTGCCCGTGTTTTGCTGGAAAGCGGCATAAAGCCCGATTATCTTTTGGGCACGAGTATGGGTGAATTCGCATCCGCTGCCATTGCCGATGTGATGACCTGTGAAGAATCACTGAACGCCCTTATCAAGCAGGCAGATGCTTTGGAGACCTATTGCGAGGAAGGCGGCATGCTTGCAATTCTTCATGATCCCCTGCTCTATTATGAAACGCCCCTCATGTATGAAAATAGCGAATTGGTGTCGATCAATTTCCATTCACACTTTATAATCTCAGGTCGGGATTCCTGTTTAAAGGCAATCGAATTATATTTAAGGAAAAATCAGATAAATTGGCAGAGATTACCTGTAAATCAAGCATTTCATTCAACCTTAATCGACCCGGCGGCAGATATCTATGTCGATTTCCTCAATCAAAAATCTTTCGCCCCACCTCAGATCCCTTTTATTTCTTGTACTTATGCTACCATTCTGACAACAATCAATCATGGTTTTTTTTGGGAGGTTATAAGAAAACCCATAGCATTCCGAGAGACACTCAAAAAGTTGGAAGATATGCAGAATTATATTTATATAGATTTAGGGCCATCCGGCACCCTTGCCAATTTCGTAAAATATAATTTATCAGATAAATCGCGATCACAAAGTATGACAATTTTATCCCCTTTTGGGCGAGATTTTAGAAATCTGAGGCAGATTGAAGGCCTATTGAATTGAAGTTTTAACAACTTTTAAAAATACATATTTGATGGACTCAATACATGACTTTCTACAATTTTCTTAAAACAAATAAATCTTGATGGACTCGTAAAATTTTACAATTTTCTTAAAGGAAATCTTTTTCATTTTTTTAAAGGTTGGAGGAGAAAAACCATGAATCCAGGAGAAAGATCATTACAGGATATTTCGGTGCAATATATCGAATCATGGGCTGATAATGAAAAAATCCATTATCAGCATCAGAAATTATTACTCTGCCCGCTTCTCGATCCGTCAAAGAGGCCTAAGAAAGATCATTCAAATGCCAGGCTTGAGTGCATTGATACCTTCCCCCTTTCATATGCCCAGCAATGTCTTTGGTCTTTGTATCAGGACGTATCCACCGGTCATAAAAAAAATATGGCATTGAGCCTGCGGATCCGATCCAGGATAGATATCCCATCTTTGCGGGGTGCGTTCAAGGAAATAATAGCCCGCCATCCAGCCCTGCGCACCACATTCTCAACCAACAATGGAGAACCATTACAAAGGGTTCACCAGGACCAGGATGTATGTTTTGAAAGGGTGGATACCTCACACCTCAACTGGAATGAAAGAAAAAAACGTATTCAACAGGAATCCCAGCATACCTTTAATCTGGAAGAGGGCCCCCTGATAAGGATGAACCTATTCTCCAGTTCTGAACAGGAACATATCCTTTTGGTTACCATGCATCCAATGATCTTTGATACATGGTCTTTATTGATTTTTCTCGACGAGCTTCGAGTACTTTATTCAGCCCAAAAAAATGGTTCCTGTGGTTTTCTTCTGCCTGAGAGCAAATCATATGCGGATTATTTTCTGTGGCAAATGCATATGTTGTCCGGTCCAAAGGGAGAACATCTATGGTCTTATTGGAGAGATAAGCTGGCTGGAGATTTACCGGAACATCATTTACCAGCGGTTAATCCTCAACCTGACTCACAAGGCCATCAGAAAGCACGTTTTGCTATCGAGTTGGACAAAGAACTCACACAAAATCTAAAAGCTGTTAGCAGAACTAGGGGTAAGAGCGTTTATATAACCATCCTGGCTGCCTTTTATATACTCCTTCACCAGCAGACTGGTGAAAATGAAATCCTGGTGTGCCATTCGGCTGAAGGGCGAGGCAAACCGGAATTTGCAAGGACAATAGGGAATTTTATGAACCCTGTGATCCTGCGACAGGATATATCCGGGGATCCCTCATTCAAGAGGTTTCTAAACTCCGTTCACCAGACTGCTTTTGAAGCACTGAGGCATCAAGATTTCCCCTTCCCATTGATGATCAAACGTCTGCAGCCAACCTGCGACTCAAGGCATCTTTTACGGTTCATGTTCAATATCACTCCAATGGGGGAGCTAATGGATGTCCAGGGACCAGGCCAAAAGGGACCATGGATAAACTGGGAGGAGCTTGAACTTAAAGCATTTGAATTCCCTCAGCAAGAGGGTCCCTTCGATTTGGCCTTGGAAATGATGGATATGAAGGAGATTTTGTATATGACCTTTAGATATAACACGAATCTTTATAATCAAAACTCAATCGAACAATTAACAGAGCATTTTCTGACATTGCTAAAGGCAATTGTGACCGATCCTTTTCAGCGTCTTTCGGAAATGCCTTTACTGACAAGTGTAGCTCCTAAATGAACAGAACAAAACGGGACCTCAATATCCCAGGGGGAATAATATATTTTGTTCTAACATACGAAAACGGGGATATCCCAATTACAACACTCATATTCTGATATATCCAGAGTTCTCTTGACAATAAATGTAACAAATATGTATATTGCAAAGAATTTTTATCTATATATGGTAACAAATCAAATTATTGCTCTATTACAATCGAATATAATTGTCATAATTGTTAATACTATTTCGGATTGCGGGGCATTGAGCCTGTATCATAGATCCGGATAACGAAAGTCATTGCGGTGAGCCAAAGCCCCGAGTAAAAAGAGGGGGCAGTGAAGTAATGTGTTTTTGGATTGCTTCGAGCTAATGCTCTCGCAATGACAAGTTAATTTAGGCGTTCACTATAAAAGCACAGAACTGTGAGAACTATGAATAATAGTAAGATAAAAATAGGTATTACCAATGGTCATACCATTTTTCGTCAGGGTCTTGAATCCCTGATACAACAAGAGGATGATATGGAGATAGTCGGAGGGGCATCGGATGACATTGAAACATTAAGACTCGTTGAGTCCAAAAGCCCCAATGTTCTGATACTGGATACAAGTATGCCCAATCTCAATGGTATTGATCTAAGCAAGCGAATAAAAGAAAATTTTGCTGACACAAGGATAATCATACTTTCTATATATAGTGAGCAAGAATATATTCATGAACTTTTCTCCTGCGGAGTGTATGCTTACCTTTCTAAAGAATCGATAGCTCAAGATCTGATTTCTGCTATCAGAGCAGTCCATAAGGGTTATTTTTATTTGAGCCCCACTGTATCCGAAAAGGTTATTAACCGGTTTCTCATGATAGGAGAAGGGACGAACAAAATAAAACAGACGTCCCAAAAGCCTCTGACAAAAAGGGAAAATGAAATATTACAACTCATTGCAAGCGGATACACCAGCAGAGAAATAGGTCAAATGACTAGTACCAGTAAGAAAACCGTTGATACCCATCGCAACAATATTATGAAGAAATTGGATATCCATAGGAAAACGGACTTGATCAAATACGCCATTGAACATGGCTTAATCAAAATAAATATTAGACAGAATAATATGTGATAATTGCTTACAGGGAATAGGCCTTCGAGATTGCCAAAGGGATGCTGATATAGAAATGATTGATTTTTATATCAAGAAATTATAAAGGTGATATACCTTCTTTTACCGCATACCGGATAAGTCCTGCCAGATTATGGATACCAAGTTTCTTCATGATATTATTTCTGTGCCGAAGGATGGTTTTAAACGATAAATTCAATTTCTCCGCGATCTCACGGCTATTCAGTCCTTCGACAATAAGTTGGACAATTTCTGTTTCCCTTTGGGTGATAGGTATGGTTTCTTTCTTGGAAAGATTTGACACCTCGGATCTTTTTAAATACCCTTCAACGAGACATTTGGATATAAGCGGGCTTAAATAGTATTTTCCCTCCTCTACGACAGATACGGCATTGATTATCTCACTGGCTGAACTCTCCTTCAAAAGATAACCTCTTGCACCGCTTTTTATTGCTTTTTCTACTGTTGCGCTGTCATCATGCATACTTAAAATAATGACCTTACTTTTGGGATCCATTTCCATAAGTCTTTTAGTTGTATCGATCCCGTTTAAAACAGGCATAGTAATATCCAAAACATAGACATCCGGCGGATTATTTTCTGCAATATCAAGGACCTCCATTCCATTTTGGGCTGTTTCTATGACCTCAATATTATTCTTTGCTATCCGTTCGATGACCGCCTTAATGCCATCTATGATCACGTTATGGTCATCAGCCAGAATTATCTTGATGCTCATATACTATATTCCTTAATTATTATAAAGCAGGCAAAGTAATCTCTATAAGGGTCCCTTTTTTGAACTCTGACTTTATATTAAAAGTCCCATCCAGTGACTCCACCCTTTCTTTCATCCCCTGTAATCCTATTTTAATACTTTTGTCACCCTGTTGTAAAATCTTGTTGCTATCAAATCCCTGGCCATCATCCTGGATATTGAGCTTTAATTCATTATTTTCTTTTGTTAATTTAATGATAGCACTTTTAGCATTAGTATGTTGTAATATATTATTCAAGGCCTCCTGAATGATCCTGAACAGAGCAACTGAAACATCAATATCGAGCTTTTTTCCCCTCATATTCGTGTTAAAAATTATATTAAAATCCTTATTCTTTGTAACATTCTTAAAATATTTTTTTAAAGCATTAGGAAGACTAATATGATCAAGATTCAATGGCATCAGATTTTTGGCTATCCTTTTTAGATTTCGAACCCCATTTTGGATCGCTGATCGTATATCATGAATACAATTTATGGCATTTTCCCAATTTCTGTTCTTGATCTCTTCCTCGGCAATAACCAAATTAGAGTCCAATGCAACTACCAAGGAACCTAATTCATCATGCAAATCCATAGCCAATCTCTTCTTTTCTTCATCTATAATATCCTCGACCTCCTTTCTTTTTGTAATGTCACGGAGAATAATTATATCGGCAGTTTTCCCATGCCATTTTATTTCTGATGCGGTAATCTCCAAAAAGATTCTTTTGTTATCTTTTCGATTAAATTCGATTTCAAATTCATTCTTAACCTTTTTATCATTATTGATATCTTCCATATCTTTATCATGTTTCATTGCAGATTCAAATTCGCTTGAAAAAGGCAAGTTATTAAAATCACTATTTATTATTTTTTCAATTTTATAATCAAGTATATCTGATATTTTTTTGTTAGCATAAACAATAGTTCCATCAGATTGTTTGATTAAAATACCACTTGTAACATTTTCCGCTAACTCACGAAAATTTTTTTCTCTTTCAATCAATATTTCTTTATTTTTATCAATCTTTTCTGATAAAAAAATAATTATTATGGAAATGACTAAGAACATTACTGATCTAATAATGTCATCATAGATATTCAAAAAAGGTGTGGTATAAATATGGACAAACATTAGTACAGTAATAATTAAAAATACAACTATTAGTCCTTTTTTCTTCCACCATAGCACTGATAATATAATGGGTATATAAAAGATATGAGTGTAAATTGTATGAATTCTAAGAATTGCATGAAAATAGTAGGTAATAAAAAAAACTGCGGCTAAAATAGGAGTTAAGATTAATATCCTAAATATATTTTCTTTATTATTATTTTCTTTCACTTAATTTTTCTCCTCTAGAATATCATTATTGCAGTCCGGAGGCGGACCGATTGAGCAAACAAAAGGTGTTAATTTTTCGGATAGAGGAGTTCCCATCATATTCCTGTAGAATGATACACCCAGATTCGTTCATCGTCTCGGCAATGAAAGCCTTTTGGCTGCTCATTATAAAAAACAGTTCATACTATTAAATAAAAAATATCAATCTTTCTGTTTCACTCACAATTTAAAGCTATTCATAGGTTCACCTGTTGAGTGAAGGCCAACCCCTGCCTGTTCAAAAGTATTCGTGAAGTAAATTATGGGTTCTTTCAATGATCCCGGCCATATAAAACAATGGTTAAAAAGATCAAAATATTTCATAAGATTATTGCAAAATTTTGTTAATTGTATATGATCAATTGATCTATCATACTTCACAATAGCTTTAACAATAAAGGAATATAAATATTTAGCAAA
>JBLIRM010000171.1:0-7316 GCA_049472295.1 bacterium
ACCCAGTTCAGAAGAAAAAAAACTCAGGAAATGTTCGATCAGAAGCGGGATATCCTCTTTCCTTTCACGTAAAGGGGGAATCGTGATCGGTATGACATGTAACCGGTAAAACAGGTCCTCCCTGAACCGGCCTGCTTTTATCTCCTCCTTCAAATCCTTATTCGATGCTGCAATAACCCGGACATCGACGGATATGGTTTTGCTGCCCCCCACCCGGTGAAAACTTTGTTCCTCAAGGGCCCTCAAAACCTTGGCCTGCGTCTTGAGACTCATATCCCCAACCTCGTCAAGAAAGAGGGTACCCTGATCGGCCAGTTCAAACTTCCCTTTTCTTTTGAGTGTTGCTCCTGTAAAGGCTCCTCTCTCATGGCCGAACAGCTCGCTTTCGATTAGATCATCCGGGATTGCCGCACAATTCACACCAACCAAAGGCTTATCCGCCCTCTGACTCCGGTTATGGATCTCTCTTGCCACCAGTTCCTTACCCGTGCCATTTTCCCCGGTTATGAGAACCCATCCATTCGTAGGTGCCGCCAAAGAGATCTGCTGCTTTAGTTCTTCAATGGCCCTGCTCTTTCCTACAATCTGATATTGAGACTCGTCTTTGTGTTTGAGACGCCGGTTCTCTTTGGTCAATCTCTGGGTTTCAATAGCATGCTGGACCACAAGTATGGTCTTTTCCAGGGATAGCGGCTTTTCAATAAAATCATAAGCACCCATTTTGATGGCCTTTACTGCAGTCTCTATGTTTCCGTGGCCGGATATCATGACCACAGCCATATCAGGCAATTGCCCCTTTATCTTCTGAAGCACCTCCATGCCATCAGTGCCCGGCATCCAGATGTCCAGTAAAATAAGATCCGGGTTTTCTTCCTCAGCCTTTTCCAATGCTTCAAGACCATCTTCAGCCATACTCACTTCGTAGCCCTCATCTTTGAGAATGCCGGCAAGAGAGGAGCGAATCCTGTGTTCATCGTCTGCGATTAGGATGTGACCCTTGGCCATATCATCTCCCTGAAACTACTCATACCTTTTGCAGATCCGATCCACCAGATCCAGGCTGGCCTGGCATATGCCTTCCACACCCAAACCAGGAGAGTTGCAATCACTGATCAGATATAGGTCTCTACAGCACGTTGATTCTGCTAAGGCCTTGTTTCCGATGACAGCCAGATTTTGTGGGATACCATTCACGATACCTCCCGGTCTCGAGGTAAATCTTTCATAGGTTAATGGTGTCGCTGATTCGCAAAAACAGAGGCCCTCATCCAGAAAAGGAATGAGCCGTTTAAGGGCATGGAGCACCCTTACCTTCATCTGCTGTTTATTGTGAGCATATCCCGCCCCACTCTCCCAATTCTTGTGAGAGGTATAATGAAAAACAGACATGGCCCGATACCCCTCCGGGGCCCTACCCGGATCCTCTTTAGGGGCAAGGTTTATAAATAAAGGCCCTGTCTGATTCTCATCCCCGGCCAGATCGGGCAGGAAGAACACCTTGTGCCCTAACTGAGCAGGAAGGCTCTCCTCCTTTACACCCAGAAATAATGCAAATATGGCACTCGGATAGGGTAGTTTGGACAATCTGCGTATCATACGCTTTCTATTGAATCCCTCAGACAATAAATCTTCGTAAAGGCTCCAGGGGGTGGTATTCGAGATATAGCACCGACCCTCCAGGATCTCACCCGTTTTTAATAATAATCCTGTGGTCTTACGCTTCCGGACCATCACCTTTTCTACCGGAGAGTTCAGGCTTATCTCACCCCCATTAGCACAAATATACTGAGAAAGGAGCCGACATAATGCATCACTCCCCCCTTTAAGACAAAATCCGCCGTTCAGCGGTAATCCCATAACTGTCGACACATAAGCCAGACTTGCCATCTCGAATTTCGTCTGTCCCCAGAAGATGGTCTGGAGATCAAAACCTGACAGGATGCCGTTTTCTTTTAAAACACGGTTCAGTAATCCCTGGGCTGATTTCTTCTCATATCTGGAAGAAATCAATGAGAGTAATATCCTCTGTCTTTTCTGTTCCAATCCTTTGATGCTGCCGAAGACCTGGCCTGAAATCTTATTGAGATTCCGGTATCTGATTCGGTTATTGATCTTGTTTAAGGATCTGAAAAGTTCATCGATCCGATGGATCCGGGCAGGAAATTCACGAGACCACTCCTCCCTGGTTGCCTCAGGGTCCCTGTAAAGCCCAATGCGATGCCCTGGAAAACATACCTGGGAAAAAGGGTCCACAAAGATCCGATTCCATAACAGTCCCAGATCCTTTGAGACCAGATCGAGACCACTCCATGGGACATTCGGGAAAAGTGTCGCCCCGATATCGAATTTGAATCCTGATCTGGTAAAGCTGCCACAACAACCACCCACCCTTGAAGATTGTTCAAGGATCTTGACCCGCCATCCCCTTCTGGCCAATAATGCACCCGTGGTCAGGCCACCGACACCCGCACCGATTATCAAGGCTAAATCGTTCATATTCTCCAATGAAAGAGGCCCAGGCGGACCCGCTTTTTCTTAAAGATTGCCACAAGAAATGCTCCGACAAAAAATCCGCCGATATGTGCAAACCAAGCCACTCCCCCCTGACCCGCCCTGCTGCCCAAGCTGAGGGTACCGCTCAAGATCTGGAAGAGAATCCAGAAGCTGAGCAGAAAAATGGCCGGGAGTTTGATGATCCTGATAAAATAAAAAAATACAATCAATGTCAGCACTCTCGCCCTGGGATAGAGCAGGAGATATGCGCCCAACACACCTGAAATCGCCCCGCTTGCGCCAATCATGGGTGTCATGGAATTTGGGTTCGTAGCAATATGGCTCATCCCTGCAATCAGTCCGCACAGGAGATAAAAAATCAAAAAACGCAAACTCCCCATGGCATCCTCCACATTATCTCCGAAAATCCACAGGTAAAGCATATTCCCACCTATATGGAGGACCCCGCCATGAAGAAACATGGAGGTAAGAAGGGTAAGGGAAACCGGGAAATAGATAAGGGGTGGGACATCAACATGATGTGAAATCTCGAACGGTGTCGCGCCAAAAGCACCCACAAATCCCCGAACGTCTCTGCCCAGGGATACCTGAAAAATAAATACAAGGGAATTGATAATTATAAGACCAAAGGTCACATAAGGGAAACCTTGAGAAGGTATATCATCCTTGAGTGGAAGCAATTATGATCCACCTCTTCCTAAGTATTTAACTCCTGATCGATATATGGTTTGAGGGATTCAAATACCATTTCCGCCTGGGACAACGCCTCTTTGGATTCCTCCTCTCCATATACTTTGGATGGCACCCACAGGGGAAGATCGGTCCTCTGATAAAGGGGGAATCTGGCTCTTGCACCATGTTTCTCCAGGCTGAGCATGGCCTGATAGACTGCTTCCGCGTTGTTGATTAGGGAACTGAAGACGGCCATGAAAAGGGTGGATGTCTTGTGGTCCCTTGTATAGATATTTTTAATCGCCAGACACGCCTTGGTAATCTTTTCCACAGCCTCCTGTGAAAAATGAATGGTCCGACTGTAAAGACCATTGACATGAGTCAATCTTGCGGTTTGGATATCAATACTGCTTTCTAAAAGGTACGCTTCTGCAATATCTTTGGGGGTATGCACTGTATGATCCTCCTTATAAAAATATGGAAATGGCAAATTTACATATTGAATCCCCGGCTTAAACCCGAAAATTTGTCTGGCAAAAAATACCTATAACGAATTATGTTTTCTTATATTATCCCATTCAGACGGATCTCGTCAATCATAAGATCTCAATGTCCGGAAATCACCTTACAAATGGCTGTATTTTTAAGGACATTTTGATTATTCCTTCCCATATAATCATATCGACTTTTTTAAAAAGGGATTCAATATAAAAGATTAACAAGTTATACGCTTTTATTTCATTGATCATTGAATTTTACCGTGTTTCGATCATATAATTGGACTACCTGCGGTTAATGATTTCGGTTATAATAGAGCATGAATCCGATTTTCATTAAAAAAATCCGGTCAAAAGTCATTTCATCCGATATGAAAGTATGTCTTGGAAATTGCATAAAAATAACATTCTCTCTTTTATATTGAATCTTATATCAAAGGGAATGGAATTGGGAATGATTACAATTCTCATCTCCTCTCTGGTTTTGAGTCTTTCTACCTTTTTGGGATTTGGGTTGAGCACGGCCTTTGCCGGAGAGGGACACGAGGACTGTCTCATGTGCCACAGTGCCCATACTGCCAAAGACCTGGCCCTTTTTCCTGAATCCATCAAAAATTCGATCAAAAACCCCCATACCGGTCAGAAAATGGACAAAATCGATGCCCTTTGCATGAAATGTCATGCCAAACCACCTTTCGGAAAGGGCATTAAAGAAATAGATCCGAATCAAAAACACCCATTCGGCATCAAACCGGTTCTGGTCAATCTGCCCGAACAAACCATAGGATTTGGGGGGCAAAATGATAGACTCGCCTGCATGGGGTGTCATGATCCCCATCCTTCAAACCAAAATTTAGTATATTTGAGAGCCCCCTCCGGCGTAAAGATATCAAAGTCGGACGATGTGATTCAGTCCTGTCTCTGGTGCCATCCGAACATGAAAAGCGTCTTTGATGTGCTACCGAAAAAAGCATCGAAAAAATCTGGTGCTGATAAAAAATCCAAAACAAACAGAACGCCTGCCATAGGCGGAGATGATTTTGAATTCTTTTCGAACTAATATAACAGCCTCGTAAAAAGTAATGATATCGGACGATTCTCAGAATAGGCCCATTCAATATCCGATTACGGATTCTTTAGACCTTCACACATTTCAGCCCAGTGAAGTCAAAGAACTGCTGGAGGATTATCTGGATGAATGTTCTAAAATGGGCCTTCGTGAGGTAAGGATCATCCATGGAAAGGGTTCAGGGACCTTGAGACAGCTCGTGCATAAGGTGCTTGAAAGATCCTCCCTGGTCAGTTCCTTTCACTTGGCGCCGCCGGAAGCCGGCTCATGGGGGGCTACCATTGTCAGATTGCGATAAATGCCGGTTCCTATCAACCCTTTGAATATAATAAAACTCTGCTTTGTAATGGGAATAAAGCCAGAATTTACAAATATTTATATCTGACTGTACTCCATCTCCAGGGCCTTAGACCTTGGTTCTTTCACCTTATTGGAAGGAAAGGGGTTGTTTTTTTTCAGCACCACATCTAAGACCTCGTCCACATTCTTGATGAAGATAAAGTTGACCTTGGATTTAATATCTTCAGGCAGATCCTCGATATCATTTCTATTCTTCTCGGGTAGAATGACCGTACCAATACCCGCTCTTTTTGCCGCCAGGACCTTGGCCTTCAGTCCACCTACCGGAAGTATCCTCCCCCTCAAGGTAATCTCTCCTGTCATGGCTACATCCCTGCGTATGGGCCTGTTCGTCAGCACAGATATCAGTGATATGGCCATTGGTACTCCTGCCGAAGGACCATCCTTGGGGATCGCACCGGCGGGCACATGGATATGGATGTCTCTGTTAATGTAAGCATCATCCTTGATCCCTAAGGATTCACATCTGGTCCGGGCAAAACTGAATGCAGCCTGAGCGGATTCTTTCATGATATCCCCCAGATGCCCTGTCAGTGTCAGACAACCCTTTCCCTTCATAGTCGTGGCTTCGATATGAATAATATCTCCACCTGCTTCCGTCCATGCAAGGCCGGTTGATACGCCAACCGTATCCTCCTCATATTCCTCTTCCTTCTTGAAGTGAGGAATACCCAGGTATTTTTCCACATTCTTCTTGTTCACAGTGACTCTATCTGTAATACCTTCTGCCAACTTCCTGGCCCTTTTTCTGCAGATCGCGGCAATCTCCCGTTCCAGATTCCTGACACCCGCCTCCCTGGTATATTCCGTGATGATCTTCAAAAGGACATCCTCTTTTAGAATCAGGTGCTCTGATGTGATGCCGTTTTCATCCAGTTGTTTGGGAATCAGATACCTCTCCGCAATCTTGACCTTTTCCATCTCAGTGTAGCCTGAAATGAGCAGGATCTCCATACGATCCCTAAAGGCGGGCAAAATAGGGTCCAAAAGATTGGCTGTGGTGATAAACATCACATTGGACAGATCAAAAGGGACACCCAGGTAATGATCAGAAAAGGCAAAATTCTGTTCCGGATCAAGCACCTCCAAAAGTGCGGCAGAGGGATCGCCTCTAAAATCCGCACCAATCTTGTCCACTTCATCGAGCATAAAAACGGGATTATTGGTGCCCGACTGCTTGATCCCTTGAATGATTCTCCCTGGGAGGGAACCGATATAGGTTCTGCGGTGCCCTCTGATCTCCGCCTCATCCCTCACACCGCCCAGAGACATACGCACAAATTTTCGACCCAGGGCACGGGCGATGGATTTCCCGAGAGAGGTCTTTCCCACACCTGGAGGGCCTACAAAACAAAGGATGGGACCCTTCATCTTTTTCTTTAATTTTCTGACACTCAGATACTCCAGTATCCTTTCCTTGACCTTTTCCAGATCATAATGATCCTCATCCAATACCTGGGATGCCTGCTGGATGTCCAGGTTATCCTTTGTATGTTTGCTCCATGGGACATCAACCAGCCATTCCAGATAGTTTCGAATCATGCCGGCCTCTGCAGCCTCAGGATGCATCCTCTCGAGCCGAATCAGATTTTTCATGGCCTCTTTTTCCACATCCTTAGGCATCTTTGCAGCAACGATCTTATTTTTGATATCGTCAATCTCTGCAGCCTTTTCGTCCACATGACCCAATTCCTGTTGAATCGCCTTTAATTGCTGCCGCAGGATATATTCCCTATGGTCCTTATCCATCTCCTCCTTGGCCTGGGATTGGATCTTCTTCTGCATGGCCAGGACTTCCAGTTCCTTGGTCAGATATTCATTCACCAGTTTCAATCGACTCACCGGATCGAAGGTCTGGAGGACCTTCTGGGACTCATCGATCTTGAGAACCAGATTCGAAACGATGAGGTCCGCAAGCTTTCCAGGATCTTCGATGTTCATGGCAATAATAACCACATCCGGAAGCAGGGCCTTCCCCAGATTAACGCTTTTTTCCAATTGCCCCTTCACATTCCTCATCAAGGCTTCCACTTCCAGTGTGTGTTCGCTCATGTCCGGCTCGTTGATTTGCTTTATCTTGGCCAGAAAATAGGGGTCCTGCTGCTTGAACTTCTGCACCTCGCCCCGCATCACCCCATGGACCAGGATCTTGATCCTTCCGTCGGGCAGACGCAGAAGCTTGATAATCGTTGCAATGGTGCCGA
>JBLIRM010000172.1:0-6233 GCA_049472295.1 bacterium
AAGGGCCTGCTCGCGCATTCCCCAATCTTTGTTATTGAAGGCATTAATAAGGAATGGTATGGTGAATACCCCGATTCTTTCCAATGTTTCAGCAGCCTGTTTCCGTACATACCAATCCTTATCTTGAAGACATGAGGTCAGGGATTTTACAATCCTTGGGCCTCTGATTGTGTCGAGGGCTTTTGCAGCAATCTTTCGAACGTATCAATTGACACCTTTGAGACAGACGACGAGAGGCTCTGTTGCCTGATTTTCTCTCATTATTTCAAGAGATTCCGCCTGTCCTGGCTTAAGGAAGCTTTAATGATAAGCTGTGTGAGGTTTTCTTTGATTTAATATAATGAAACACACATGCCAATAAATTGGAAGGAACTGCCTACATAAATCCATGGTCGCTCTAAAATTTTTCTGATTAGGCCTGGTCCCCGAGGGATATACCGGAGCGAAAAAATAAAAATATGTCTCGGGAACAAATGCCGGAAATAGTCCAGGGAACCATTTATGATTTTTATTCCAGGAATCAAAAGGCATATCCCCTGGGCAATCATTTTAAATTGACCCAGAGTACGAGCTCGTTGACGATACATTAAAAGTCCTGATGCTGTCACGGGTGGGATTCGATGCGATGAGAACTCAGGCCCTGTTTGAAGAGGGGTACATGGCTGGTGCGCTGGCAGGGACAGGGATGTATATTTTAATGATCAAGGTGAATGGTGTCCGGATGGTTAACGATTCTTCTATATCAAGGATAATTTACCAGAAGATGAAAAGTGGTTGGAGGGCCATAGGCCTGCAGTTCCGGTTCTGATTCTGAATGGCTTATGGCAGGCTAATCCATTAACATTGTTTATTTTCAAGCAGTTGTCTGCAGGCCTGGACCACACCTTTGGTGTTGAGGTTGTAAAGAGACTGGATCTTTTCACGCGGTCCGGCAGGAGAGAATGTGTCCGGAATCCCCATCCGGGTGATCCGGGCCATCTTCAGGAGGCCTTCCTCCTCCAGTATCTCGAGCACGGCGCTGCCGAACCCCCCGGCTAGGACGTTTTCCTCTACGGTCAGGATTTTCTTGATCTTTTTGGCTAATGTGCATATCAGTTCCCTGTCCAGGGGCTTGATGAATCTGGCATTGACTACTGTGGCCTGAATCCCGTCACATGCCAGGGTCTCACCTGCCTTTACAGCCACAGGCACCATGGAGCCGACGGCCAGGATGAGACAGTCCCCTCCCTCCCTCAGAACCTCCCCCTTGCCGATGGGGATCGGTTCAAAAGGGCTGTCCGCACTGATATCCTGCGTATTTGCTTTGGGATAGCGGATGGCAGCGGGTTGGTCAGAGTGTAAGGCAGTGGCAAGCATTTTACCCAGTTCTTCCCCATCCTTGGGAGCCATGAGGATCATATTGGGCAGATGTCTCAGATAGGAGAGGTCGAAGACCCCATTGTGGGTTGGACCGTCCCTGCCCACAATACCCGCCCTGTCCAGGGCAAGGCAGACCGGGAGGTTTTGAAGGCAGATATCGTGCATAACCTGGTCATATCCCCTTTGGAGAAAGGTGGAATAGATGGCCACAACCGGTCTTAATCCCTGAGATGCCATGCCTGCGGCAAATGTCAATGCATGCTGTTCAGCTATGCCCACGTCAAAGAACTGCTCGGGAAATCTTTCGCCGAATCTGTCCAGGCCTGTGCCTTCAGGCATGGCTGCTGTGATGGCACATATGCGTTCATCATGCTCCGCAAGATGGCATAAGGCTTTCGAGAAGGCATGGGTGAATGTGACTTTTGCACCTTCAGCCTTCTCAAATTCCCCTGATTCAATGCTGAAGGGCAGCGCACTGTGATATGTGGATGCATTCTCCTCAGCAGGGTGATATCCCTTCCCTTTAGTGGTTATTACATGCAGCAGTATTGGTCGTTTCAGTTTTTTTACGGCTTTCAGCGTATCGATGAGCCCCGGAAGGGAGTGGCCGTCGATGGGCCCCACGTATTTGAATCCCAGCTCTTCGAACATGATGCCTGGTATGAAGAGGGATTTTACTGCCTCATCCACTTTGGCAGCGATCTTGAAAATGGGGAGCCCCACCTGAGGGATGGACCGCAGAATGGATTCCACGTCCTCCTTGATCCGGTTGTAGAGCTGGCCTGTAATGATCCTGTTCAGGTAGGTGGCCATTGCCCCCACATTCTTTGATATGGACATGGCATTGTCGTTCAGGATTACACAGAGGTCCTTCTTCAGGGCACCGGCCTGGTTGAGCCCCTCGAATGCCATACCGGCGGTCATGGCCCCGTCACCTATCACACTCACAATCTTGTACTCCTCTTTCTGAAGGTCGCGGGCTATGGCCATTCCCAGCCCTGCAGAGATGGATGTGCTGCTGTGACCTGTATTGAAACAGTCATAGGGGCTTTCTTCGCATTTGGGAAAACCGCTCAGCCCACGGTATTCCCTCAGGGAACAGAACCTTCCTCTTCTTTCCGTAAGGATCTTATGGGCATAACTTTGGTGTCCCACATCCCAGATGATCTTGTCAGTTGGGGTGTCATAGCAGTAGTGAAGTGCAATGGCCAGTTCCACGGCCCCCAGACTGGATGCCAGATGCCCGCCGGTTTTGGATACTGTGGAGATAATCAGATCCCTTATCTCTTCGGCAAGCTGCGGCAGATCAGAGGGTGAAAGCGCCTTTAAATCCTGAGGATTGTTGATCTGGGACAAAAGCTCGCTCATTCCTTATTTTTCCCTTGTAATGGTATAATGTGCAATCTGTCTTAATGCATCGGCCCGGTGATCGAAATGCGCAATTGCTGCCAATGCCTGATCAATGGCATCTACGGCCTTTTCCTTTGATTCCTGGATACCCAGCAGGGCAGGGTAGGTGGATTTGTGATTGGTCAGGTCACTCTTGGATGTCTTTCCTATCACTTCCTCCGATCCCTCGATGTCCAGAAGGTCATCCATGATTTGGAATGCCAGTCCGAGGTGCCGGCCATAGGACGAAAAGGCCTCGATATCCTTTTCATCAGCCCCTGCGGCCAGGGCACCGATTTTTGCGGATGCGCTGATCAGACATCCTGTTTTCAGCCTATGGATTATCGAAAGCTCATCCAATGCCATAGGCCTGTTCTGGGCTTCGAGATCCAGGACCTGTCCTCCAATCATCCCCTCGGTACCGGAAGCCCTGGCAAGCTCATGTATGATCCTGAGTCTGGTTTCGGGGGCCAGATTGCTGGAGATTTCCGGGTGGCTCATGATGATAAATGCATGGGTCAGAAGAGCGTCTCCTGCCAGTATGGCAATGCCTTCCCCGAATACCTTGTGGCAGGTCGGCTTTCCGCGACGCAGATCATCATTGTCCATTGCAGGCAGGTCATCGTGAATCAGGGAATAGGTGTGGACCATTTCAATGGCACAGGCAAAGGGAAGCACCCTTTCGATGTCACCATCTACTGCCTCTGCAACTGCAATGGCAAGGATCGGTCTCAGCCTTTTCCCCCCTGCCATGAGTGAATAATGCATGGATTTGTGAATCGTGGAAGGGAAGGCCTTTTCATGAGGGATAAGGCGGTTTAGCCAGGAGTTTATAATATCCTGCCTTTCCTTGAGATATTCGGATAGGGATGCCCCGGCTATCTGATATTCCATTGATCTGAATATGTTAAATATGATAGGTGCATTTCCATCTTTATGATGACCCGGAATCGTCTTCTTCGGAGGCCAGATCCTCATCCTTGAGCAACTTGTATTCTATACTATCCACCAGGGCTTGCCAACTGGCCTCAATGATATTGTCCGAAACACCGACCGTGCCCCATTTGTTTTCAGAATCCGCGGACTCGATAAGGACCCTGGTCCTGGCACCTGTGCCTTCTTTTCCTTCCAGGATTCGAACCTTGTAATCAATCAGATTGACCTCTTTGAGATCGGGATAGAACTCCTCAAGGGCCTTTCTGAGGGCGTTATCCAGGGCATTCACAGGTCCGTTTCCGTCGGAAGCGGTATGTTCAATGATCCCCCTGACCTTGACCTTGATGGTGGCCTCCGATCGGGTTTGTTCATCCCCCTCCCTGCGCTCCACAATCACCCTGAAACCCACCAGATCAAAAAAGGGGCTGTAGGTTCCGAGTGCCTTTCGCATCAGTAGCTCGAAGGATGCCTCTGCACCCTCGAACTGAAATCCCTGATGCTCCAGTTTTTTTAAATCATTGACCAGTTTCTTCAGCTCCGGCCTGTCTCCGGAGAGGTCGATATGATATTCCGCGGCTTTGGACAGGACATTGCTCCGGCCCGAAAGCTCGGAGATGAGAATCCTCTGGTGGTTCCCCACCAGCTCCGGATCGATATGTTCGTAGGTGAGCTTGTTTTTCCGGATGGCACTCACATGTATGCCGCCCTTATGGGCAAATGCACTGTCTCCCACATAGGGCTGATGTCCCCAGTGTTTCAGATTGGCAAGCTCGCTGACAAAACGTGATGTCTCACGCAATTGTCTTAATTGTTCGGAGCTGATGCATTCGAATCCCATCTTTATCTGCAGATTGGGGATAATGGAACACAGATTCGCATTCCCGCATCTCTCCCCGTATCCGTTAATGGTGCCCTGGACGTGCCTGATTCCCATTTTGACGGCAATTAACGAATTGGCCACAGCCACCTCGGCATCGTTATGGGTGTGGATTCCCATCGGAGTGTGAATCTTGTCCTGGATCTCGGAAATGAATGCTTCCACCTCAAAAGGCATGGTGCCGCCGTTTGTATCGCATAAAACAAGGCAGTCTGCACCGCCTTCTTCCGCAGCCAGAAGGGTTTTGAGGGCATAATCAGGATTCCTTTTGTAGCCGTCGAAGAAGTGTTCGGCATCATAGATCACTTCAGGGAAATGTTTTTTGAGATATTGGACGCTTTCCCTGATGATCTCCAGATTCTGCTCCAGAGGGATACCCAGGGCGTCGGTCACATGCAGATCCCAGCTTTTTCCGAATATTGTGACTGCCTGTGTTTCAGCCTCCAGTAGCCCCTGAATATTGGGGTCTTTCTCTATGAGATACCTGGGATTTTTGGTGCTGGCAAAGGCAGCGATTTTGGCATGGTTCAGGTGGTACCTCTTGATCCTTTTAAAAAAAAGCATATCCTTGGGATTGGAACTGGGCCAGCCGCCTTCGATATAATCGATTCCCAGTTCGTCAAGTTTCTGGGCGATCCTCAGCTTATCCTCTACCGAGAGTGACACCCCTTCCGCCTGGCTGCCATCCCTTAGGGTGGTATCGTATATCATGACCTTGGACATGAGAACCCCCTATTTTGATTGAACTTCCGATTTGTCCAGTTCGAATGCCTCGTGAAGTGTCCTGACCGCAAGTTCGGTATATTTGGAATCGATGACGCAGGAGATGGCTATCTCCGATGTCGAGATCATCAATATATTGATCCCTTCCCTGGCCAGCGTATCGAACATCTTTGCCGCCACCCCGGAATGATTTTTCATCCCTACACCCACGATGGAGACCTTTGCGATTTTATCATCGCACTGGACCTCTCTGGCCCCCAGTTCTTCCTTCATCAACCTTTCTATGACCTTAAGTGCCTTCTGGGATTCGTTTTTAAGAACTGTGAAGGATATGTCCGCGAACCCCTGTTCACTGATATTCTGGATGATCATATCCACAATGATATTGGCATGCGCAAGGTGATTGAATATGGTCGCAGCAATGCCCGGCCTGTCCGGCACGCCCATTACCGTCAGTTTCGCCTCATTTTTGCTGTACGTGACCCCTTGCACAAGTACCTCTTCCATATCTGGTTCCTCCTTGGTAACAATCGTTCCGGGATTGTCATTGAAGCTGGATCGGACATGAATGGTCACCCCGTATTTCATGGCGAATTCCACAGATCTGATCTGAAGGACCTTCGCTCCGAGACTGGCCATTTCCAGCATCGCTTCATAAGAGATCCGATCGATCTTTCGGGCTTCCGGAACAATATTGGGGTCTGTTGTGAATACCCCATCCACATCGGTATAGATTTCACATACATCCGCCTTGAGTGTGGCGGCCAGAGCCACTGCAGAGGTATCCGAACCCCCCCGGCCCAGAGTGGTGATATCTCCATTTGTCGTGACTCCCTGGAAACCAGCCACAATCACAATCTTCCCCTTTTTCAGCTCACCCAACAGTCGATCCGTTGGGATTTCCATGATCCTTGCTTTGGTGTGGGCCATGTCCGTGAGAATATTGGCC
>JBLIRM010000173.1:0-7262 GCA_049472295.1 bacterium
GTGACCCATTTTCAGAAACTTCGCAACGCGGGTGAATCCGTCAGGCTTCTCCTGGAAAGGCTGGAGCCCTTGAGAGAAAAGATTCTCTGCATCCTCTGGCAGCTCCCCCCTTCTTTGAAACAGGACCTTTCTCTTCTGGAGGCTTTTCTGGCCGAGATTCCGGCCACCTACCGGTATGCCATGGAATTCCGCCATGCCTCCTGGATCGATGATAATACCTTCCGGTTGCTTTCCAGATATAATGTGGCCCATTGCACGGTCAGCGCGCCCAAACTTCCCTGTGATCTTACGTTAACCACGGATTTTGCCTATATCCGCTTTCACGGGATCTCCGGATGGTACAACTACGATTACTCCGAGAAGGACCTTTTATGGTGGCGGAATGCGCTCTTAGAAATTGGGGAAGGTGTGCAAAGGGTCCTGGCCTATTTCAACAATGATTTTGAGGCCCGTGCCGTTCAAAACGCACTAAGGCTTCAGGATCTGCTCAAAAACGAGGATCAATAATGGAAAAGGGACTCATTATCGATTATATCCTGACCTGCCCTGCACAGGATGCTGAGGAACAGGCAGAGGCCGTAGCGCTCGAGCAAAGTGTGGAGCTTCCGCGCAATGCAGTGAAGGATCCGGAGGTGGCAGGATCAAGCATCCCCGATATCCTGGCACTCATACCTCTTTGTGAGCTGCCGGATGGTTTGGTCCGGTACAGGCTGCGCATTGCATTTTCAAGCATTCTTGTGGGCAGGGATATCCCGCAATTCTTCAATCTGCTCTTCGGGAATGTCTCATTGAAAAGGGGCCTGCTGATAGAAGACATGACACTCCCTGAGGAGATCCTGGCCCTTTTTCCCGGCCCGGGATATGGCATCGAGGGGATCAGGAAGGCATCCGAGGTCCGGTCCGGTGCGCTTCTTTGCTCCGTTTTAAAACCTGTAGGCATTTCCTGTGATGGGCTCGCAAGGATGGCAGGTAAATTTGCAAAGGCTGGTGTACCGTTTATCAAGGATGACCATGGAATTGCAGATCAAGAAACCTGCCCCTTTGCCCGGAGGGTCCGAGAGGTTCAGAGGGCGATCAAGAGATCGGGATCAGGAAGCATTTACCTTCCAAACATTACTGGTCCTCACGAGGAACTCGAGGAAAGGATCGCCGTCGCCGTCAACGAAGGGGTGAAAGGTTTTCTTGTGAGCCCGTTTCTGATAGGTCTGGATTGCTTCCGATCCCTTCGGGAAAAATATCCCGTTCTCTGGATGGCCCATCCGGCATTCTCAGGGGCATTCTTTGCGGATAAACTGCACGGTTTCAGACCGGGGCTGTTATTAGGCACCATCCTTCGTCTTCTGGGTGCGGATATGGTTATATATCCGGATGCAGGGGGGAGGTTTACCTTCACTCCAGAGGAGTGCATGAATATCGCGAAAGGTTTGAGGGATGATTACAAAGGCAAGTTCAAACCTGCCATGCCGGTTCCTGCAGGGGGGATTTCTCTGTCAAAAGCGGCGCACGTCAGGGAATTCTATGGAGAGGATGTAATGCTCCTGATCGGCGGCAGTATCTATCTTCATAAAAAAGGATTGGAGAAGGCTACCCGTGAACTTCTGGAGATCCTATCTCAAACGATTCCGATGAAAGATTCGGGTCGATGGCCGGACAAAAAAGGTCTGCCATGTATTGAAGACGAAAGCGAGCGTTCTTCGCCTGCCTGTCGGGGGGGTATCATAAAGCATGCAGGATCCGGTGCATGGCATGGGATCGACAAAATACCTTATAAGAAAGATGATACACACTATGAGAGCATCACCAGGACCGAACTATTCATTCCGGAACAGGGGAAAGCAGGTTTTGATGTGCGATACTTCGAAATAGCACCCGGCAGCAATTCGAGCTTTGAAACACACTCCCATATCCATCTCGTGATCGGTGCAAGGGGGACAGGCGAGGTCAGGATTGATAATCAATGGCATGAACTGTCACCAAAAGACATTGCCTTCATCCCCCCAAATACCCCTCATCAGCTCCGCAATCCGGGGCCCGATCATTTTGGATTCTATTGTATTGTGGATCATGTCAGGGATAAGCCCACTCTCCTGAACAATAAATCGGAGTAGTTAGATCCAAAGGTCGAAAACCTTTAATACGATCTTTTAATGCTGTCCCCTGCCCTCTCTTACAACGATTCTTTTCACCCTCGAAACGGCTATCGATGGTGAGGATTCCAATAAAAGTGATCCTGGGATGAAATTATTTAGCTTTAAATGTTGATGGATTCGTAAAAAGTTATGAATCGAGTCATCAATCTTTACTGCCCGAAATAGTAATGGATCCCGGCTTCCAGAAAGGTGTCAGCGTCAAATCCAACCGCATCGAAATTATCTGAACTGTAAAACTTGAGGCCCAATTCCGAAGAAAATCCGAGGTTGGGCAATCCGCTCAAAAAGAACTCAACCCCCAAAATTCCACTGACAAAAAGGGCCGTATCACTATCCCCGGGATCAGGATCCACATTCGCAATGCCGGCCCCTCCCCCTGCATAAACATTCATATTCTGTTCTTCCTTGATATTATAAAGTAGTTTGGCACCGAAATCGATCTCGTCCAAAGGATCACTCATCATGACCCCCAAGAGCCCCTGGATACAAAGCCTGCTATTCGGCCAGTACTTGATAGAAATCGAATCGATGTCATTTCTGCTCAACTGCGAGCTATAACCCAGAGCCGTTCGTCCCTGTAAATTTTTCGCCGAAACATTGCCTGCTGCCAATAAAAGGATGACCAGTAATACTGTAAAAAGCTTTATTTTGCTCATTTGCATTGCTCCTTTAAATATTTGTAAGCGTCCAACTTGAAATCATCCAAACCCTGTTAAAACCTCAAGCAATTTGAATGGTGAAGGGATTCTACTATAGAACCGATCCAATTTTAAGACCACCCAGCAAACCTATGATATATAGATTTTTCTCCCTATCCCCCCCTTTCATGATTTGTTTTTAGACTTGCATCCCATATTCTAAAAAATCTTTTTACAGAAGACAATAGCTGGAAAGAGGAATCGATATTGAAAAAAATCAGAACAAAGCAGGTGACGATTTCTAAAGATTCAGCAATCTACAGGCATTGCGATAAAATATATCCTCCTTTGCTTTTTCGGAAAGGGGTAAAGTCGATATCTTTTTGACCTCTTCCGCCTGGGATTTCCAGGGGGAATCGGTGGCAAACAGGATCTTGTCAAAGCCATGTTCCCTCATAATCCTCATCAACCTCTCCTGTTCCATATAATCGATCACAAAAGAGGTATCCAGGAAAACATCCCTCCCCACCAGATATCTTTCCACATCGTCCCAACATTCATATCCGCCCAGGTGGGCTGCGATGAGCTTGATTTTGGGGAAATTCTCCAGAACTTTGGCCAGACTCTGAGGGGTGGCGAACATAGGAGGGTAAAGGCCGATATCCACACCTGCATGGAAAAGAGCAATCATATCATTTTCGATCAGACTCTCGTATATGGGAAATACCGATTCGTCATCCGGATGGAATTTTTGATAGTCCGGATGGATCTTGATCCCCTTGATGCCCATCTTTCGAATCCGCCTGATCTCTTCCGCAAAATCCTCCAAAAGCGGATGAATGGTACCAAAAGAGAGGATTTCTCCATTTTCTATCCCCCTGGCCCAGTCATTAATGGATCTCACCTGGGATGGTGTGGTCGCAATTGGCTGGTTTACGGATATCGTGATCCCTGCTTCATCCATGGATCGCTTCAAATCGGAAACCGTGCCATCCAGATAGGGCTCTGCTTGAGCCTCCTTGGAAAGAAATCTGATGGTCTTTTCGGCGATCTTATCAGGAAAAACATGAGTGTGTATATCAATGATCTTCAATGGGTCATATCTCCTTTCAAAACGAATGAAAGCCTGGTCAGTATCCAGAGGACCTCTCTGATAAATCGACTCAACGCCAAAGGAGAGGTCTCATATGCCACCCTGCCCGCCTTGACCGCCTGAATGATCCCTTCCATCGACCTTTCTTTTACAAAGATATGAGAGTATGTGGTCCCAAACTCATGGGTTCGATGGGCATCCGAGCAGCCGATCATGGGCAGGCCGAAACGTTTTGCCACACGGATCGCCTTTCGATTCGGATTCAAATAGCGGGTATAAAAATGACAATACTCTATGGCATCAAAACAGTCAATATGCTGCATCAGCTTTTTCCCCAGGCAAACCCGGCTCTTATAAAAGGGATGTGGGGCGATCGTTAGGCAATTTGGAAAAATCCTCCGATAATATCTGATCCCCTCAAAGCTATCGATGGTTTCTGCATGCGGTGCATTCAGCAATAATACATGATATCTGTCAATGGATCTCTCAGTGCCGGGGATGAGGATTATCCCCTTTTGTTTTGCATAATCCCAGACTTCCGTATCATGATAGAGATAATCATGATAGGTCAAAGAAAGGGCATCGAAA
This sequence comes from bacterium, assembly GCA_049472295.1. GTDB lineage: Bacteria > SZUA-182 > SZUA-182 > DTGQ01 > JAFGSM01 > JBLIRM01. Next base: position 4,470 of record JBLIRM010000173.1, read on the forward strand.
CCAAGGCCAGATGCCAGATCAATAAATGCCTCTGGGGCCAGCATACCCCGGAATCTCTTATCCTGCTTCCGGTCACCGATCACATGGGTGTGCAGGTCACACTTGAGCCTGATCAGACTCTTCCGCCCTTGATCTGATTGATTGCCTGTTTGTGTTTTTGTTTCCACTGAGACCAAAATGAATGGATTTATTTCTTGGGTTTGACCACCAAATCCGTGCGTAAATGCAGTTCTTTCAATTGTCCCGGTTCCGCATCGGAGGGCGCGCCGGTCATAAGGCAGACGGCCTTCTGTGTCTTTGGAAAAGCGATCACCTCACGAATGGATGCGGAGCCTGACAATATGGCCAGCATCCTGTCCAGGCCCAGAGCGATCCCCCCATGGGGAGGTGCCCCATATTCAAGGGCCTCGATCAGGAAACCGAATTTCTGTTCAGCATCCGCCGGGTCTATGGAAAGACGGTCGAACATCCGTTTCTGCAGATCCGGCTGGTGTATCCTCACACTTCCCCCGCCGATCTCCTGACCGTTCAGAACGATATCATAGGCCTGGGCCCTGACCCTGTCCGGATCGGACTCCAAAAGGTCCACATCCTCATCCAGAGGAGAGGTAAACGGGTGGTGCATGGCCACATATCTGTTCATTTCATCATCATATTCAAGTAACGGAAAGTCAGTGACCCATACAAAGGCAAATCTCTCCCCTGGGATCATCTTCAAACGGTTGGCCAGAATAAGACGCAGACGGCCCAGACACTCGGCAACAATCTTGCGCTGATCTCCCACAAAAAGGAGCACATCCCCCACTTCCCCGGACATCCTCTCCAAAATCCGATCCATCTGGGCCTGAGTAAAAAATTTCTTTATGGGGGACTGCAGGCCATCAGAAGTGATCTTTATCCAGGCAAGGCCCTTGGCTCCAAAGGGTTTGATCTTTTCAACCAGCCCATCCAATTCGGTCCTGCTCAATCCGGCCGCCCCTTTTGCATTGAGCCCCTTCACCTGGCCGCCATTTTCCACCGCCTGCCTGAACACCTTGAATTCCACATCAGCCATTAAATCTGAAAGCTCGATCAGTTCCATACCGAATCTCATATCCGGCGCATCCAGTCCGAACCGGTCGATGGCCTCCTGGTAGGTCAGTCGCATGAAGGGCCCATCAAACCGGAGCCCTTTCTCCTTTGTAAAGACCTGCTTGATCAGTTGCTCTGTCACGGACATCACATCATCCCGATCCACAAAGGACATCTCCAGGTCCAGTTGTGTGAATTCGGGTTGACGGTCCGCCCTCAAATCCTCATCCCTGAAACACTTGACGATCTGGAAGTAGCGGTCGTATCCAGAGATCATCAATATCTGTTTAAAGAGCTGCGGGGATTGTGGAAGGGCATAAAAATGCCCCGGATTGATCCGGCTGGGGACCAGATAATCCCTGGCACCCTCCGGAGTGCTCTTGGTGAGAAACGGGGTCTCGATCTCCAGAAAACCCAATTTGCATAGTTCCGAACGGATGGTTTGATACACCCTATGGCGGAGGATCAGGTTCTGCTGCATGGGGGGTCTTCTGAGATCCAGGAACCGGTATCTGAGACGCAGCTCTTCACCGGCCTTGATTTCATCATCCATAAGGATCACCGGGACCTTGGATTGATTCAAGATCTTCAGTTCATGGGCCATCACCTCGATCTCACCTGTGGGCAGCTTGGGATTTTCCATGCCATCAGGCCTTTTCCGGATCTTCCCTCGAACGGCAATGACAAATTCCGTTTTCAGATCGTGGGCCTTGAGATGACATGTCTTATCCCACTCCGGATTGAACACAACCTGGGTCATCCCCTCCCGATCCCGAAGATCAATGAATATGACCCCACCATGGTCTCGTCTGGTATGAACCCATCCCATGAGGGTGACTTCCCGATCCAGGTCCTTTTCTCTCAATGTCCCGCAATCACAGGTTCTCTTCCACCCTCCCAAACGATCCAACGGTAAATCAGACAATGATATGCCTCCTTATGTAATAAAAAATCATTTTTTCTATTTAATCGATAAAGGTCCGTGCTGGAGATCTGAACCTAAACCTATATATTTTACTTGATTTAATAATAATATCAAGCCGTATCTATCAGCCACATTTATCAGATACATCTATCAACTGACAGCAATGCTCGTGTAAAGGTATGCGCGGTAAGGGTTGTGTATTTGTTATTGTATGATGTAATTTAAAAAATTTGGGTGGATTTGCAGGCTCAGTTTTTTGAGTTTTTATGCCTATCTTTTAGATAATGCAAAGAATGGGAATGGTGCCGAAGAGGGGACTCGAACCCCTACGGGAATCTCCCACTGCCCCCTCAAGACAGCGTGTCTGCCAGTTCCACCACTTCGGCACGTAATACTTTTTCCGATTTCAACTTTTTGATTTCGCGATGATAAAATTACCACATTTTTTGAGTTTTTATAACATGTTTAGAGGATTTAATCAATATCAAACAGTATCCAAAGGGCACCAGGAGATGAATAAGGAATTGGAGCTGAATCTCGCTATTATAAACTCGGAATCTTGATCTTTTGTCCCACCAGCAGAGTGGAAGAGGCACTGAGATCATTTATTTTCTTCAGGATATCCAAGGAGATGCCATAAAATGAGGCAATGCGCCAAAGGGTATCCCCTTTTCGTACCACATGAATCTCATAACTTTGTTCCGCTTGATAGGTCTTGGCAAAAGCCTGATGACGCCTTTCTTTGGTAGGGTTTTCAGAGAGGAATTGCCCTATGCCCTGGCAGAGCGTATGGGCCA
>JBLIRM010000174.1:0-7227 GCA_049472295.1 bacterium
AATTCTAATGAATATCTTCATTTTTGCATTTATAAACATCTTATATAAGCAATTCATCTAAATAATGGCTGTCATTTTCAAACCTTATATTTGGCTTATATCAAGAGGTCTATCTTTAGCTTCTATTTATATTAGAAACGTAATAAACCAGATTAACAATGGGGAGCGCAGGGGGTATTATGGGGTACAATAATTACCCCATGGGCAGAAGATGAATGAAGGGCTTAAAATTGTTGCAGATAAGAGTAGAGGTTGATATCCTTTTTAGATATATGTAGTTTTTTTCTGATATTTTTGCGGTGCTTTACGACTGTTTGGAAAGAAATATTTAGTAGATTGGAAATCTCTTTACTGGCAAGACCATTTTTGATCATGCTACAGATTTCTATCTCTTTTGAGGTTAATTTATTGGTTTCTTGTGTTATTTTTCTGCCGAATGAAGAGGTGATCTCTTTTAAGTTCCTTTCAAGGAGTGTTATATACTCTTGAGAGACACCCTTTAATTGAAGCCTTTTTACAATCGGGATTATCAGTTCATCGATATTCTTTATGATATCTTCCTGCATCTTTCTTTTTTCCACCTCAAGCTGCCCGAGCACCTCTCTAAGGGCAATATTCTTTTCTTCAAGGGACTTTTTCTGTTTGCCTAATTCCTTGGCAAATGCTTCCAGCGCTTGCTGTGATTTCTTGCGTTCAGTAATATCCCAGAAAATGCCCAATATACCAATAATATGGCCGTTTTCGTCTTTCACGGGTGTTTTTAGGGTATATATCCAGGTATTCTTTCCATCTTGAATATATCTTTCTTCCAAACCTTCTGTTTTGCCTGATCGAATAATTCTCTGATCATCTGTCCTGTATTTTTCCGCCAACTTTTTCGGGAAAAAATCATAGTCTGTTTTGCCGGGAATCTCGTCAGGCTTCATCTTGAGATCTTTCGCATAGTTTTCATTGCACGATATATAAACTGAGTTTGTGTCTTTGAGGAATATCTTCTGCGGAAGGTTTTTAACCAATGTCCTGTATTTATTCTCGCTTTTCCGTAATGCGTCTTCTGCGCGTTTCCGATTGGTAATGTCTTCACCGGAGGATAAGGAACCCGTGACTCTTCCTTCCTTGTCGTGCAATAAAACATTGTGCCAGGATATGAGGCGTTCTTCGCCATTTTTCGTTAATACAGGATTTTCAAAATATTCAACGTATTCGGTTTCACCAGTCATCAATTTTTTGAAAGTGACCTTGACTTGATTACACACCCTTTTGGGTATGAAAGACTCAAACCAGTTTTTGCCTATTATCTCCTTTTCATCATATCCGAGGATCTGACAACCCTTTTTATTAATCAAACAGACCTTGTGGTCCGTATGGATCACTATAATCATAACTCCTGCTATATCAAGGAATTGCTGCGCCTTATCCCTTTCCTCCCGCAACCTCTGCTCTGCAGTTTTTCGATTGGTGATATCCAGAAGTGTTCCTGTAATCCTCAAGGGATTACCATTCTTATCCCGCTTTACAACCTTTCCTCGACCCAGGATCCATTTCCAGTCACCCGATTTGGTGCGAAGCCGATATTCCGCTTCATATAGCGGTATCTGTCCCGCAAAATGTTTATTGCGTTCCTCCAAAACCTGGATTTTGTCATCCGGATGAATGTGTGATTCCCACATATTCACATTCGGTTTCATCTCTTCGATTGAGCATCCGAAAATCTCAGCAGTTCGCTCATTGCGGACAACCTTTCCGGTTTGTATGTCCCAGTCCCATAACCCTAACTCACCACCCTTCAAGACCAGATCAAACCTTTCTTCATTTTCATGTATTGCCTCCTCTGTCTCCTTACGTTCAGTTATGTCCCTGCAGATAGCAAGTAAGATTCGCTTCCCAGCAAATTCAACCCGATTCAAAGAAACTTCAACCCAGAAAGCTTCAATCCCATCTCGAAGATGGCGCCATTCAAAATATTGGGGCTTTCCTTCAAACGCCAGTTTGATCTTGTCTAATGCCTTCTCCTTGGAATCTCGGCCATCAGGCTGTTCAGGCGGGGATAGAAAGGGATCATAGGGATGCTTACCCATAAGCTGCCTTTTCTTCCATCCAAACATCTGCGAGGTCTTCGGATTACAGTCGATGAACCGGTCAAAATCCATAAGAAATATGGCGTCATTAGCACTTTCGTACAAAGCAAGATATAGCTTTTCACTTTTCTCAAGTTCCTTTGATTTCTGGCCTTGCTCGGATAATGAACCAAGGTGCGTTTGAATAAGGTTTTGAAAGTATAACATCAGGCCTTTGTCCGCCTTGTTGAATTGCCTTTCTTTGGAATCCAGCACACAGATTGTCCCAAAAGCCTCTTCATCAGGCCATAATAATGGAATCCCCAGGTAGGCAATCATTCCCAGTTTCACATCAGGATTGTTATGCCAGCGTTTATCGTTTAAGGCATTAGGAACGCATAATTCATCTTTCTGCATGATGACATCATGACAATATAGATCAGCCAGATACCTCTTTTCCCCGGTTTTGTAAGGATTATTCTCCGATTCATACGAGCATAAGACCCCCATGTAAGGTGAATCCAGTTTCATGATCAGGGCGGCGGGCACTTTAATGTACTCAGCCAGAACATCAACAATCCCCTGCCATTTTTGAATCAGCCCTTCAGGTATAATGATCTTTTTTTTATCGATATTCGGTGACATTCTCTTTATATTTCTTATTGCTTAATCACTTCAGGGTATTAAAAATCAAAAATGCCATGGATATTTCATGATATGATTGTAAGTTTTTTTTCGATTGCGTGTGAGATTTTTGTCTTTATCTTATTGCTTATAAAAAAAGAAGTATTTAATCAGATTGTCGAGTAAAAAGGATTGGAATTGGTAAGACTATTTTTTACTATAAAAAAAAATATACCAATTATTATAGGTTGTGTCAATAAAACGAGACCAAGGAAGAAAGTGTTTCTTTATTCCGCTCCCCCTGGAATCGTGTATGGAATTTTCAGCACAAAGCTTTTCAAAAGACTCACCGAGAAGCATGGGGATGAGTCTGATTATGCCATAATACTACTAATATAAATCCGGACCAAAATTTTGGGTTCAGATTACAAATGCTGATAACTTACTTTAATACCAATTCGGGTATGAGATTGTAAAGTATGGATATTTGTTTGAAAAATTAGGTAAATTAATCGTCTGAAAGGCCCTGGATCCCTGGAATGGAATTCCGTTAAACGCAGGGGATGTTAAGCTCCCGTTAAAGAGAGTGTAGGGCCATGTTGATGAAAGATACCTTGTATAGGAGGATATTTTTGGCATTTTATCCGTCCAAATGGAGTTAGGCATCATGAACTGCTGACCGGCCCTTTGGGCGGTACTTGAAATAGATAAGCCCTGAGGTGAGAAAACCGGTAGCAATCCCGAAGAATAAGCAGAATAAGTTGAATAAGTTGTAGGATAATCAATTGCCGGCATGCCCATGGAGGAAAGAAAGGGATTTAACATAAAAGTGTAATAGGAAAAGGTCCTGGCATTATCTTTTGATGAATGGCTTGATTGTGAATTGTTATCCTCAGGTTCTATAGAATTGAATTCTGAAAGATCAATGTTTGTAAGATCCGGTGCCTGATCCCTCTTATCTGTAAGTCCCCATTTATAATACTTATTTGAAAACCCAGGAAGAGGTGGAAATTCCAAACGTTCCCATTCCAATGCATAGCTATATGTCCAGGATGGACGCCTAATATCAGGATACCAAACATAATTCATTTCACGGATATCATCATAAAGCAATAATTTCTCTGACCACTGCCAATCATTCAGGCGATCGCTCATGGACTCTTTGAATTCGTAATAGCTGAATACCGGTCCCGCTCCCACCAGTATCCTTCCATCAGGTAACTCATAAGCCACAAGAATGATTTCCGCATAACCCACTGCCTCTTCAAGGACCTTTTCGCTGTTTTGGTCTGTATGAACATCTGCAATCAGTACGGTACTGAGCCCTTCGGAAGAGATACCTTGAACTGTTTCTTCGAGTTCTTCACCAAAATCATTGATAAAGTCATAATCCTCATAGGTGAGCGGCTCATTTTCCAACTGCTTAATAGAGATCTGAAGGAGCCTTTCCAGGATCGCTTCAAGGCTCAGAAGACGATTCTCGGCTACCGTATCCAGGGCTTCCATGGCCTTTAATCCCTCTCTGGTCATGCGGCTTAAGGCCTGAAGACGGATAAAAAACTCGGGCACCGGTTCCACATAGCCCACCACAAGAGAAGGTTAGCCCCAGGCAGTAGTATAGCTCTGTTTGGCACATAGAATGGTATCATGGCGAAGTTCAGCCCATGAGGCCAGGGCTGCATTCAACTGTTTATCCTGCCATGCGCCGGTCTGCATGAATGTTTGATACCCATTCCCATACTCCTGACAGAGGGCCTTGAGACAATAAAGCCATCCCCAGTACAGGTTTCGCTGCCAGTCGGAAGGCGTAAGCTCCGCCAGGAAATCAGCCATTTTCCTCCATTGTTTTTCATACTCTTCATATGCGGTATCCCCCTGGGCCTTCAAAATGGCCTTTGCCCTTTTGGACCCCAGAAGGCTCATTAGGTCAAGCCCGCGGGGAAAAGCCCTTTGATCCTCGTATGAGGTGAAACAGGTATCCCCGGTGAGTTTTCCTGTGTATGGGAAGACAATCTGGCTGAAGATATAAGAGTCCGGGACGAATCTCTGCCCCAGAAACCTCATCCCTTTTGTTTTTTCGCGTATTGTTTCCATCATCTCCTCCCGTGTCTCAGGAGAGGAAGGAATCGGATCAATGACAGCAGAACCGGTGCCTCCATAGATGGCAGGGGACCTATACTGGCCAAGTTCGTATTGAAAATCGTTGAAGAGTTCATCATCCTGAGCCAGAGATTCGAGTTCGATCTCCCCGCCATGAAATACTTCCTGGAGAGCGGATAGATATTCAGAGGGGGTAAGGTCGTCGGCCAGCCCCACATAAAAAGCAGTAACCGTATATATGCGTTCCCATATCTCTCGGAGACTCTTTCCTTCGACCGTCAATTGGGAAAGTGCATTGGCAATTAGGGCTGCCTGCAGGGTTTGAAGCCGTGCCTCTTCAGGCGGGATAAGGGCAGGGCAGGCGCTGTTTTCACAATAGGAGGGATCTCCCTTGATTAGGAAAGTCATCCTGCCATACCACATCATGGCAGAGAAATACTTCCTTAATGTCTCGCTCCTTGTGTAATGCCCTCTCGGGACATATTGTGAATAGTCTTCTCTATAGGCAAATATTGGACTATCCGCAAATCCTTGATGTTGGCGGATAAGTGTGCATTCTCCATTGACCTTTTCCGCTGTTTCCGATTCGAGGCTGGATGAAACAGGGGTATCAAGAAGCTCGAGGGCTACTGCAAAAAATGCAGCGTTTTTCTCAGCCGCATCAGCCAGATCACCTGAATAGGTTTGGGATTTCTCCAAAAAATGATCAAAAAGGTTTTGGCTCAGAAAGAGAATATCCGTATAAAAATGATCCTCCTCGATTCTCATCAATGTTTCGTCAAACTGAATGTGGTAGAGGTGGAGAAGACTGTCTGATGTTATAAATATGGGGACTTGAAATTCCTTGAGTAATTTATATACCCCCACCATATCCTTTTCCTGGAACCAGGGGCGCACGACAAATCCGTTGGCACTTAACATAGCCTCCGCATGCACATTGATTTCTATATCATTGAATAGCCAGTTTCCATTTTTAAGCTTCGTTTTGACATCTTCATAATTTTCAATATTCGATAGCTCAAGAGGAAGACTGTAGCCTGGTATCTCAGGGGGCATTGCTGAAGGATCGGAAGGAACATAATTTTCTGAAAAGGAATATGCTGTTAAGAGTCTTGGATTTATGGCTAAGAAAAGGGAAAAAATCAGCATTGTGCACGCAATCTTGTTAAATATCGGTATTTTATCCATTTTGAAGAGAAGCCTCGAATTCATTGCTGGACCTCCTTCTTTGAATAGATATTTGGAATAAACACTATTTAGGAGAGAACAATAAATTTAATGATTTTTAATAGTTATTATATTTATAACAGTATTATTCAAAATAGTAAAAAGAATAACAAAAACGACCTAATCCCCAAATTTTGTCCAGTTTTGATGTTGGCCTTCGAGATAAATTGAAGAGTGGAAGTAAAGGTTTAGATAAAATAGAATCCTCAGAGAATACAAATCATGAGCAAAAAAGGGATTAGAGAATGTCCCTAATCCCTTGCTATTTCAAGCTCCCCGCAGCGGACGAGTTTTGCAACTTTTGTTTCTCTCCTGCACAAGAATCGGATCTTAATTTCGATCAGATATGGCAAATGGTTGGATAAAAATTCACTTGTCCATGCCACAATATTTACTTAAATCCATATGATTCCATTTAACTATTTGGAAGGAAAAGTGCTTTTTGCTCATCCTGACCCTCCTTTTATTGAGTCTTTATTAAGCCATAATACTAACATAAAAACTGGACCAAAATTTGGGGGGCAGGTCGGCATGTGCCGCCATGAATATCCCTTCGGTGGCAAAATCCACAGGCCTCAGCTTCATATGGGCCTCCAGGAAGAAACCATCCGTATTCAGGGGGACCTTCAGCATCATAGCTAGGTCCTTGGTGCCCTCGCTGGGGATCATGCACGAGGAGAGCACCAGGAGATTCTTTTCATGACATGAGAACAAAGGTTTCCTCAAAGGCACAGGTTTCGATACCGGCAGCTATTCGTAAGGATTCTAACATCAAGCCAAATTCCCAGTTGGATGGATCGTAGAAAATGGCCTTATCTCTGTTATTCCTATAGTGGAAGATCCGGTTGCGGTATTTCGAGGTCGTGGCAAAGGATCTTATCCTACCAATCGACTCATAGCTGAAAGAGAGGAAGAAAGTAGGTAAGAAGATGAGAGATCATGAGATCCCGAGTTTTGCCAACTTGAACCGGAATGTTGAGTAAGGGATGCCGAGTGCCTCGGCCGCCTTCCGGCGATTCCATTTTGCCTCTTCAAGTGCCGCCAGAATCCTTGTGCGCTCTTGCTCTTCATCATCAGTTGATTGAGACACGGGATGTATTTCCTCGACCCATTCCTGAAGATTGAGGTGCTTCGGCTCGATCATGCCGGACCTGCAAAGGATCGCCGCCCTTTCGACGAGATTGCGGAGTTCACGAGCATTCCCAGGGAAATCATAGTC
>JBLIRM010000175.1:0-7214 GCA_049472295.1 bacterium
GATTTTTCTTTAATTGGAAAGAGCAACATAGTAGCTCCGCTTAGCTCCGCCTGACAAAGTTTTGTTGAAGCCTTAGAGCCTTAAAAAAATTCCCCTAAGCACCGAAATGACTTTTTACGAGTACCTTATTACGAGCAAATCGTCACTATCAAATCTTACGACTCCATCTGCTCAAGACCTTTTCCAAAAACCATACAGCCGGCAGAGATGACTTCTTACGAATCATTTATTACTTCTTGGGGAATGGCATTCAGAAACCCCCTCAGCAATCTTTGAAGCACCGGGGATGCCCTGTTCACTACCTCAACAATCTCTTCCAGGGTGTGAATCTTTGTGGAGTCCGGCAGATTGATATTGCTCAGGATAGAAATCCCCAGCACCCTTATCCCACAGTGAACTGCAGTAATGACTTCCGGCACTGTGGACATGCCGACTGCATCGGCCCCCATGCTCCTCAGAAACCTTGTTTCCGCCCGGGTTTCAAGATTAGGGCCGGGCACTGCCACATAAACTCCCTTCCATAACTCAATTTCCTGCCTGCGGGCCGTATCTTCCATCAATCGGATCAGGGTGGAATCATAGGGCGCCGACATATCCGGAAATCTGGGGCCGTATTCATCCTGATTGGGTCCGGTCAAAGGGCTTCCCCCCATCATATTTATATGGTCCGTGATCAACATCATCTGGCCTGCTTCGTAATCTGGATTCAATCCCCCGGCGGCATTGGTCGCAATCATGATTTTCACACCAAGCTCCCTGAAAAGGCGGACCACAAAGGCGATCTGGGCCATGGAGTAACCCTCGTATACATGGAGGCGCCTGTTCAGGACGAGCCCCGTAAGTTCTCCCATGCGTCCCGAAATAAAGGCCCGATCGGTTGTGCCGGATGAAGGAAAATTGGGGATTGTTGTCACAGGAAAGGTATGTGCATCACTCATCAGATCCCTCAGACACTCAAGACCGGTCCCTGAGATAATGCCGATTGCAGGTCTGAAGCCTATTTTGGGCTTCAGAAAATGCGCCGCCTCTTTGATATCCGCAATTGATGGATGTGCACCGTTCATATGTGGTCCCTGCATTAAGAGATATTTAGAAAGAAGGATTTTATCCGGGCAATTTGACTGATGGAAACCCCTTAAGGGATCCCATCACCTCATCCCTGATTTGATCGAGAGATTCCTCTTCGAATGCCTCGAACCTGAGAACCAGCACGGGTTGGGTATTGGAAGCCCTGACCAGTCCCCATCCGCGGTTGAAAAGTATCCGGGCACCATCGATGCCGATGACCTTATGGGTCTTTTCATACATACTTTTTATCTCCTCAACCACCCGGAACTTATCCTCGTCCGTGCATTCGATCCTTATCTCCGGGGTCGTGAATGTTTTAGGGACATCGGACAGGATCTGGCTGAGAGGTATCTTGGATTTTGATACGATTTCCATAAGCCGGCATGAGGCATATATGGCATCATCATATCCGAAATATCGGTCCGCAAAAAATAGATGGCCGCTCATCTCGCCTGCAAGGGCTGCATTTTCTTCCCGCATCTTTTTCTTTATCAAAGAATGACCCGTTCGCCACATGATGGGGTTCCCGCCGTGCGCTCTGACATCTTCTTCAAGGGTCTGGGAGCATTTTACATCAAAAATGACGGTCCCTCCCTTTCTCTCTGAGAGGATCGATCTGGAAAACAGAATCATCAACTGATCTCCCCAGAGGATCTTCCCCTTTTCATCCACAACCCCGATCCGGTCGGCATCGCCATCGTAGGCCACGCCGCATTCAAATTCGCCTTCTTTCACCGTTTTAATGAGGTCCTGGATATAAGCCTCAACAGTGGGATCGGGGTGGTGGTTCGGAAATCTGCCGTCGGATTCGCAGTAGAGTCTTTCCACCTTGCACCCCAGCTCTTCCAGGAGATCGGGTGCCACGATGCTGGATGTCCCATTTCCTGCATCCACAACCGTATGCACCGGTCTCGAGATATCAATCCGTTCCTTGATCATGGCCTTGTAAGGGGGAATTATGTCATAGGTTTTCACCTCACCGGTATCTCCCTTAATGAAGTCCCCGGATTCGGCCAGTCTTCTCAGATCCTGGATTTGTTCCCCATAGAGGGTCTCAATACCGATGTTCATCTTAAATCCGTTGAACTCCGGAGGGTTGTGACTGCCGGTGATCATCATCCCTCCCTCAACATCCTTCAAATGATGGAGAGAAAAATAGAACAGAGGCGTTGGTACCAGACCCAGATCCCAGACATTGCATCCGGTGCCGATCATGCCCTTAATCAGTGCTTCTTTTAGTGATGGTGAACTGAGGCGGTTATCGTGACCCACACTCAGGATTTGTTTCCCCTTTTTCCGGGCATAGGTGCCGAAGGTTCTTCCCAGGGTATAAACCGTTTCCTCAGTAATGTCTTTGCCCACAATACCTCTGATATCATATTCTCTGAAGATCAATGGATTCATGAAACCTCCTATTATTTTTTTATTCGTATAATCAAACTGATTTCAGAACGGCTTTTATTTTTCTGATGCAAAAAAACTATTTTAATTCCAGAAGCAGATTAAAGCTCACCTGATTCCCTTGACCTTTGATATTGGCCTCCTCAACTTTGATGCCATGAAAGATCTTGGATTTGCCCAATCCCTGCTTTACTTTATCCAGCATCTCAAATGTTTCCACCCGACCCTTAATCCTGATCCTGTCTTGTTGGTATAGGATCTCTTGGATGAATATATCGTATTCCTTGGGTATTCGAATGCTTAGTTCCCTGAGCAGATCCAGGGTATTGGGCCCTTGATTGAAAAAGTCGGCATACTGCTCCTGAATCTTGGACTCCTTTTCGATTTCCTTCTTTAACAATGTGATGGTTTCAGGTCCCCATTTTGCTTTGGGGAGTGTCTGGGAGAGGGTCCTCTTAGCCTCATCCTCGAGAAGCAGGAGCCTGTTTTTGTAAAATCCCGATCTTGCGACCATATTCATGCTGCCGAGAATAATCAGCAGTATAAGAAGAATTGCCAGAGCAAAAACCTTTTTGCGCGGCAATGTATAGCTCTTTTGATAAGAGTAATTGCCCTGACGGAAATTCCATGCAGCCCCTTTCCTGAATCGCTTTCCCAAACAAAGGCCAAGCGGGGCAGGCAAAAAAGGAGATCTGCCCAATCCGGTTTCGGGAAGTTTTACAGGTAGCCGTTTATAAGAGCTTAACGTATCGGTCTCGATCCCTAATCGCTCGGAAATGAGTGTATCCAACCGGGATATATGAACGTAATCGCCGGTTAGGATGATCTTTTCCACTGGTTTTCCGGAGTCTGTGATAAATGAGGTCAATGTCAGACCAATCTGATCACATATTTTGGACACCTCTGCTCCCTTTTCATCCAGGTCCATCTGACGGGCAGACAGTATCCGGTCATGATTGACTAGGACAATCGTGGCCTTCTTTTCTCCCAAATCGATGATTCCTTCAACACGGTTCTCCTTTTTTGAGAGAAAGTTCTGGTTGAGAAAGAGCAGACCAAAGGGTTCGAGCGTAGTCACCCAGGGCTCGAGCCCTGCGGACTTCAATATCTCAATATGTTCTTCCAGAGTCTTTTTGGGTAATATGGCCACAAGGATATCGGTGCCGGATTGGCGATTCGTTTGAATGATATGAAAGTCCATGACAATATCATCCAACGGGCAGGGGAGGGTTTGTTCAACCTCGTAAGGGTAAACCCTCGCGATTTTATTCATATCCGTGAATGGGAGGTGGATATGCCTGAACATTGAAGACCCTGATGGAATAGCGGAATAGATCACATCCGGCCGGATAAGATTCCGGGAACACACATTCCGGATCAGTGCACCGATCTCCTTTACCCTGTCCCCCTTAATTTCCGATGGCAGGGGCTGGGATATGGCATGGGTCACTTCAATGGCATTCAGACCCCTGTTGATTTGACACAGATCAACCTTGTAAGGATCCAGAACAATACCCAAGATTCTTTCAAACATAATCAATGAGATCCTTTTAGTGTTGTTTGACCATGCCGCGCTGGTCTTTGATCAATATGTTTTCCTGCAGCGGATAAAATTTGTCCGCGCATTCTTTGAGATCAATGGCCGTGTTATATGCAAATGCATATACCTCAACCCTTATCCCCCTTTTTTGAAGATATTTGACGAGGGGCACAAAATCACCATCCCCGCTCGCCAGGGCGATGACATCCATTTTGTCCGCCAGTTCAAATATGTCCATGACCATCCCAACATCCCAATTCCCTTTTGCAAAGCCGTTCATTCCTGTCTTGAGGTCAATCGTCTTTACAACATAATCATTGTTCTTGAGGAGGTTGATGAATTTTGATTGATCGATCTCAGGTGTCTTAACAATGTATGCCGTAGCCTGGACCAGCTTTCTGCCATGTAAGGCCAGTTCTAAGAATTTTTCAAAGTCAAGCCGGCCGTGATATAGATTTTTGGCTGAATAGAACATATTCTGGACATCTACAAAGATGCCTACCCTGCAATTTTTCCCTCTTCTTAAGAAACGGGGACGCTTGGAAAAGGGGTTGCATTTGTTCACCCCGATCTTGATTTGTTCCCAAACCGAAACATGACCCAGAAGATGATCCTGGTTTTCCTTAATCCCCTTTCTATCAGATTTATTTGAATTTTTATATAGCTGATAGAGTCTATCCGTTTCCTTTTTTAATGCATTAAATTCCTCCTTGGGCAAGTATTCCTTGTTGATCCTCTCCTTCATCTCCCTGTTTTCCTGCATCAGTTGTCTAATCTTGCTGCCCATTGTTTTTATCTTTGAAGGGTCTCTGGATTGTTGAAGTTGCTGGTGGAGCTTTGTGTTTTTCTTCTTGAGCTCTTCTATCTGGTTCTTTAATTTAGAAATCTCGGGTTCAAAATTTGGATGAACGCTTTTGATTGATTTCCTTCTATTTCCAAGATTTTGTTCCCTTTTCTTCATTCGATCTGATCTGTTTTTATCCTCTATTTTTTCACCATCTGTTGTATCTGTTCGATCCGAGTCAACATGCTTGTTTTGATAAGCCAATTCAGAAATGAGTTTCTTCCCCTCTTTTACGTTTTCCGATGAACGGTCCGTCACAAGGGCCCAGACCAGTCGTGCCATGTCTGTTTTTGCCCGATGGCCCTTGTCCTTAAGCATGGTATTACGAAATTCGCCGATATTGCCTTTATTCACAGCCTTTACTGCTTCGGCTGAATAAAGATCAAGTGCTCCCTTCACCTCTTTGAAGATATTGGGATCGGTGAAAACACCTTCGGCCAGTATGCCTGCAAGTTCTTTGGTCGGTATTTGGGTGGTTTTTATGTCCCTTGAATTAAGCTTCAGTTTGTTCACCATCTTGGCCAAATTCCTATGAGAAAGTGCAGAAGCAAGGATATAAATCATGTCTTTGTGATTTAATACATCCTTAATCTGATTCAATTGTTCTGGATTGTTGTGCATTCTAATTCATCCCCCTTTGAGAAAATTTTAACAGATACACGGGAGATGGTGATTGGCAATAATTTTTATAGAGGCATCTTTCAAAACATATTCACCTTTCAGAATTTTCAAATAATGTTTGAGTCTCTTCCAAGTCCAAAGATAGATCCCAGCATTTTAATCTTTCGATACATCTATGGTTGGTCAGATCAGAAGAAAGGGGTGTGATGGATATAAACCCCTTTTGTATGGCAATATGATCCAGGCTATCACCTCCTTCCAATTTCACATCTTCAACCTCACCTTCCAGCCAATAATATACATTCTGTCTTGGATCGATCCGCTTTTGAAATCGATCGTGAAAAACGGTTTGGCCCTGTCTGGTTATGGCAATCCCTTTGATCTCGGTTTTTGAACAAGAGGGGAAATTGATATTCAACAGGGTGCGTTCCGGCAATCCCTTTTCCATAATCCGGTTTGCCAGCATGACACTGAACTGGGCAGGAAAAAAGAAGTATGCATCGTCATTTTCATAATCCTTGTTATTTCTATCTACATCAACGGAGACGGCTATCGCAGGATATCCGAGAATGGCACCTTCCATGGCACCCGATACGGTCCCGGAATAAATGACATGGGTCCCCGTGTTAAGGCCCATATTAATCCCTGCTACAACCATGTCCACCCCCTGGGGAATGATCGTGCCCAATGCAATCTTCACACAATCTGCAGGTGTTCCGTTGATTGCATACCCGAAGAATTTTCCGGCTTGTTTGATCTCCTGGACCCTGAGGGGATGGCTGATGGTAATGGAATGGCCGACTGCGCTCCTTTCACTGTCAGGAGCGACCACGGTGACTTCACCCAATTTATCGAATGCCCTGGCCAAGACCCTTAACCCCGGTGAATGAATACCGTCATCATTTGTAATCAGGATCTTCATAATTTATCACAATCAACTTCTGCAAACATACCTTCGGATTGAATACAGCAGGAGACATTAATCAAAGGGGGGAGTTTTCGATGCTTGACCCTGTTAAAGTCTGACCGGCATAATGATGAACTTGATATTTTCCTTCTCTTTCGGCCTCATAATGGCCAAGGATTCATTATCGCTCATCTCGAGGGCCACTTCGGAACTGTCAATGACGGTAAGAAAATCTAAGATATATTTGGGATTAAAACCAATTTCCATGGGTTCTCCCTGGTACTCCACTTCGATTTCATCATGAGCATCCCCCACCTCTGCGCTTTCAGAGTCCAGTATGAGTTTGCCGGGATGCAATCTGAAAAGGATAAACCATTCCCTTTTTTCTGTAATTAAAGATACCCGTCTGACAGCCTGTCGAAAACGATCCCTGTCAATAATCACACGCTTGTCATTCTGAGCTGTGATCGGTCCCCTATAGTCCGGAAATTTATTTTCCAATAAACGGGCAAAGATCTGGATGTGAGGTAATGAGAAAATACTGTGATTGCCACTTATCCCAATCTTCACAGCGTCGTCTTTGCCTTGATCTTCGGAAGTCTTTTCTATATTTTTTCCCCAATCTGTCAAGATCTTGGGAAGCTCGTCCAATAGTTTTTTGGGTAGAACAGTCGTGGTCTGAAAGGGTAAAGCTACACCCTCCATAAAAACATAAGCCATTCGGTGGCCATCGGTTCCTGCCATCTCTATACCCTTGTCATTCACGGCAAAAAGTGCACCTGCGGGGGCGTTATAGAGTTTCTGCTCGAGTGAGGGCACTGCGATGTTCACCT
>JBLIRM010000176.1:0-7210 GCA_049472295.1 bacterium
GAGGCATCTTCAAGACTGGCGGTTGTGTTGATCATATTCACAACCGTACCTTGCGGACTTTCTCCCATAACAGGCATCATGTTCGTGTCCAAAAGTGTGACAGTCCCATATATTTTGGGAGAACAGGCTACCAATGGTAATAAGACAACAGCCATAAAAATTAAAAAAATCACTCTACGATACATAACTCCATCCTCCTTTTTTAAAGATGTTGAAAAAAAGTCTATTGTTTAAAAGATGAAAATCATGATATAGGTTATTATGTGAAAGAACAGGATTGTGATCTTGTTTTCTCCATCACATATTTATATATTCGGTTATTTTTAGAAAATGATTGGAAATGTTAAATATCTGAAATGAAAGTCCGACTTATATTATCGAATCCAACAAAATTAAATGCCGTATAATCTATGAAAAGATGGAATGTATAAACCACAAAGTCAATTGGCTGCTTTGTCGATTATTAAAACATAATACATGGATTGTCATTTTTTCAGTGGGATCACTAAAAGATTTTATCGATTTTGGGAGAGATTGAAATGAAAAAATACATATATCATATGTTGGCGGTATGTCTGATTCTTTCCCTATTGGCTTGCAGCAGCGCCCCAACCAGGCTGAATAAGGAGTTTGATTGGATGGGAAAGAATCGGCCTAAGGTTGCCTTAGTCCTCGGTGGTGGCGCGGCACGCGGATTTGCCCACATTGGCGTTATACGCGTTCTGGAACAGGAAAAGATCCCCATCGATTTTATCGTGGGGACAAGTGCCGGTAGTCTCATCGGTGCATTATATGCCTCTCATCAAGATAGTTTTGAATTGGAATGGACCGCATTTTCACTTGAAAAGGATGACATCTTCGATTTCTCTTTATTCTCTTCCAAAACCGGTCCTGTAAAGGGGGATAAACTCGAGGCATTTGTTAAAAAACATATCCCGTCAGATCGAATCGAAGAATTCTCAATCCCTTACTATGCAGTAGCCACTGATTTGAAAAACGGAAAAGCCGTGGTCTTTGACAAGGGGTCCGTAGTTACAGCCGTTAGGGCAAGCAGTTCAATTCCCGGTGTTTTCACGCCATTAGAACACGAGGGGAGAACACTGGTTGATGGCGGATTATTGGGAAATATCGCCCCTGAGATTGCGCGTCAAATAGGAGCGGAAATCATTATTGTGGTTGATATCGGCAAGGATATAGAAAATCAGGAGGTCAATAATTTGGTGGATATTATTCTTCAATCGATCAATATCATGAGTCGAAAGATTGACAGCTATAAGGAAAAGGATGCTGATATTCTGATTTCTCCCAAGGTCGGTGATGTGGGCATGATGGATTTTTCCCATAAAAAGAGGTGTATGATCGCGGGTATGGAAGCAGCCAGAAATGCCATCCCTGAAATCAAAAGATTGCTTTTGCAGGAAAAGGAAGCTATGGTCAACTCACAGTTGTAAGACCACTATATGGGATTTATTTACGAATCCAAAATTTCCCCACATAGTAGGAAAGCTTCTCCCATATCGGAAGCAACCATTCCTTTTGTGTATTCAGGTTAATGCCCAAGTATTTGATTAATAAAAACTCAAGCCCCACCAGGATGCCCACCAACAATCCGGCCATAATCGTTACCCTGAACAGAGGGTTTTTCTTCTTTTTAAAAAAGGAGCGTGTCTTTAACTTGGGTCTCTTCTTTTCATGGTTCTCTCCCTCTTGGCTTTCCGTAAAAACAGTCTTCTGATCTTTGAAAAGTACGGAATCCTTAAGAAATTCCCTTAGAACCGATTGATGATCCAATGGAAATTTTCGAATATATCGTTCAAACCTTTCCTTGATCTGGCCCATGTGTTGAAATCGTTTTTTGGGTTTCTTTTTCAGGCATTTTTTAATAATCTTCACCAAAGGTCTGGGAATCGAAGGATTCAGCTTTTTGGGAGAAACGGGTTTTGCACGAATGATTTGTTCAGTAACCTCTCTATCTCCTTCCCGCTTGAAAGGTCTCTCCCCTGTCAATAATTCGTACATGATAATGCCCAGGGAAAAGATATCCGAACGATGATCGATCTTTGTGCCAATGGCTTGCTCAGGAGACATATAAGAATAGGTCCCCAAGATCACTCCAGGGGTTGTTAAGGTGGTTTCTTTGACATGCGCAATGCCGAAATCCAGGAGTTTTAATCGTCCCTCTTCTGAGACGATAATATTGGCCGGCTTCAGATCACGATGAATGATGCCCTGATTATGGGCATATTCCAATGCCTTGACGATTTCATAAAATATGATCAGAGAGATATCCACAGGAAAGCTCCCGATATGAGAAAGGACCTCTTTCAGGGTTTTACCGGGAACATACTCCATGACAATATAATAAGAATCCCCTTTCTTCCAGAAATCATAGATATGGATAATAGAGTCATAACGAAGGGAGGAAATGATTCTCGCTTCCTGTTCAAAACGTGCAATGATCCTCTGATTCAACGAGTATTCCCGCATCAATTCCTTAATAACCACCTTACGGTCCAGATTTTTCTGTTCAGCCAGATAGATCTTGGATGCACTTCCAGTGCTCATTTGTTCGACGATCTTATATCTGCCTAATGCCTTACCCATATGCTATTCATCTATCCTGAAAAGAACCAGGGTAATATTATCCTTCCCCCCTCCCTCGTTGGCCAGGTCAATCAATTTCTTCCCGATATCCTCTAAATTATTGCCTTCCAAAGCGAGAAGTGTGTTGGTAAAATCCTCTTCTTCCACCATTCCATAAAGCCCGTCACTGCAAAGCAGATAAATATCCCCTGAAATCAATGGCTCTGAAAAGATATCGATCTTGATTTTGGGCTTTGGTCCGAGTGAACGGGTGATAACGTTCTTTTTGGGATGTCGGCGGGCCTCCTGGGGGGTAATATGACCCTCTTTGACCAATTGCTGAACCAGTGTATGGTCTTCGGAAAGCTGGGCAATCTCTCTGCCGCGGATCCGATACAGCCTTGTATCACCGATATGACACACATACAGTTTCCCTTCGTATGGAATCACTGCTGTAAAGGTTGTTCCCATGCCTCTCATGGAAGGATCATTCAATCCATATTGATATACGGAGGCATTTGCCTCCTCGATCGCATATTTCATAAGAGTTGGTATATAACCATTATTTGCTTTGAGCTCAAATGGCAAAGTGACATCATCATCTTGAAGAAAGGGATGAATCTTGCTAACGAATGTATCCACGGCCATTTTGCTGGCCAATTCTCCTCCGGCAACCCCGCCCATGCCATCGGCAACGAGATAGATGCTCTGCTGGTTATCACATAAGTAATAATCCTCGTTTAGCTGGCGCTTCCTGCCGATATCTGTCATGCCAATCCCTGAAATCTTCATAGTCTGCCTTTCTTCCGGTTTTATTCAATGCCTTATTGAACCCGAGCCGTATGCAATCTATCCCGACCCAGTGCGCTCCAGAAGACCTCGTTTTTATCACATTTTGTATTTGTCTCAACCACAAGGAGTTTGCCGCTTAGAGTCCCCACAACCAGGTCCACCAATTTATTGGCATTGACATCGGCAATGGCAACAGGACTGACCGTTTCTTCATGCAATTCAAACTGGGTTAATAGATGGCCATCTTTTCCATTAATGAGATAGATGATCCCTTTTTGAGAGGTCACAGATACATCGGGGGTGCCATCCTGGTCAAAGTCAAGGATCGAAGGTGTGGAGGGGACAATCCCTTCTGTGCTGAAATCCCAGAAATACCTATTGCCTCTTGAAGCCCCATCTATGCTGTAGACATGGCCTTTACCCGAAACACAGACCACATCCAGGTAGTGATCCTGATTGAAATCCACCAAGGCCGGGGATATGGGCTCTAAATTCTCTTCTTCTGTGATTAAAGGGATGTTCCATGTCCAGAGGACGGCGCCTGTCTTTCCATTGAGTACAACCAGTTCTTTGGCAAATGAAACCGCCACGTCCTCAATAAGATCGTCATTGAAATGGCCGATTGCGGCTGAAGACGGATTCCCCAAGCTTTGATAGACCCATAACCTCTTTCCATTCAAACCGGATAAGGCGTAGACATTTCCCGGAGACCCGATGATGACATCCAGTGTCCCATCTCCATCAATATCCGTAAGGGATGGATTGGTTGTAACCTCGCCTTTGGCATTAAAACTCCAGATTTCGCCCCCCTGCTTTCCGTCAAGGGCATGGATGAAATTGTCTTTCGAGCCCACAACCACATCCAAAACATCATCGGAATTCAGGTCAGTCAATGCCGGGGATGAAGAAACTGCCCCTTTGATGACATGGCTCGCCCAGATCAAGTTCCCCCTGCTGCCATCAATCGTATAGACCTGTCCCATCTGTGTACCCAAGATTACATCCAGTCGACCATCCTTCTGATTCACATCGCCCAGGACGGGTGCAGAAAGAATAGACCAGCCGGTGCTGTATGGTTTGTTCCAGATACTGCCTCCGGTGCGGCCATCAAAGGCATGGATAAAACCTTTGGCATCGGCAACCACGATATCATTGAACACATCATTATTCAGGTCCCCAATGGCAGCAGAAATTTGAATGGGCCCATTTGCCTGTTTTTCCCACAACTTGCTCAGGATCACTGTATGGGATGTGGTTAAGTCACTCGACACCAGAAAGATGAACCCGAATACAATGGCGATCAATCCAAAGATACCCATCACTTTTAAAAATCTCTTAAGGATACCCCTCTGGGGTACAATCTGTGCCCCCTGCTGCATTTGGAATTCAAAAAGGGCATTTCCTATTTGAATCTGATCTCCGTTTTGCAGGGCCTTTTCAGAGATCTTTCCCCCGTTGACAAATGTACCATTGGCACTCTGTAAGTCCGTAATGACAAAATTTTTATCCTTCAGGGCAATCTTACAGTGCTTACGTGAGATCCGGCTATCCTCTAATTGAATATCCGCTTCCTCTCCACGGCCAATAACCATCTCTTCTTCTAAATTGATATCTCCTTGAAGGTTTTCAGCGCGCTTGACAAGTAATTTGGCTAAAGGTTCTTCGTAGAATTTTGTTCTGTCCTCATCAAAGCTGGTCCTGTCTTCTTCCTCTTCTTCATTAAAAACCGTTTTTTCTTCTCCTTTCATGCCGGAAAAGAAATAAAGTTCAAAGTCTCCTATCTTGATCACATCTCCTGTATAAATCTGCTGTGAGCTGATCTTCTTCCCGTTCACTTCAGTCCCGCCGGTGCTCTGCATATCCTCAATGATGAAGGCATCTCCTTCCCGCTTTATCTGTGCATGCTGCCGGGATACATTGCGATCATCCAGAACAATTTCATTCCCTTGCCTGCGGCCAATACTGACCAATTCCTGACAGAGTTCGTATTCCAATACGGGCTGGTCGTCTTTCTTGACCGTGATTTTTGGCACTTCCTCCAGGCATGTCTTTTCTTCCGATTCTTCCCCTTTTTCAGGTCGTGCATCCTCTTGAGCGGGCAATTCCTCTTGAGCAGAGAGTTCTTCTTTTGTCGGCAAATCCACCTTTGCCGAAAGATCTTCTTCTTTCACCTGCGATTCTTCTTCCCCAGGCACAGTTTCCTCTTTCTCTAATACGCCAGTGCCTTTACTGCTTTCATCCATTCCTTCATCTTGCAGCAATTCGTCCTTCTTTTTCATTATGATTCCCCCTCTATCAATTGTGACAACAACAATCATTACACATAGTAATTATGTGAACATAAATGTAAATTAAAATACCTCAAATTGGCCTATCCAAATGTATCGGCATACGTGCTTTGGCAGGAAACGAATGACTGTCTTCAACCTCTCCGCAGCCTCAGGAATATTGCGGTACAATGGCCGACACCCACTATCAAAGAAGACCATCTTTATTCAAAATGGCAATTATATTACAAATGAATTCAACCAGATCCTTATCATTCTTCTATATTTTTTTATCGGTTAATTTTCAGATTTCGTTTTATTTTGATCAGGGTCATCCCATAACATGGCAATATCGTATCATCATGGAGGGATTTGAAATCTATCAGGAGATTTATAGAAAATGGTTTTTGAGTGATCCGGCAGGGAAAGAGGTGATCCTGCGCGGCATGTCCTCCGGCGCAGCAGTTGCAGCGGCCCTTGAAGTGGCCGGACATCCGGAAAACAGTCTGATGCCTTTTGTTCCGGGTTCCCTCGTATACATCCTGTAAGGACCAAGACAAACCTCAAAACCGCCCTCAGGGCTCAAACCATCGGTTTGCTTTACCAAAGCTTCGCCTACAGGCTGTTTGTACCAGTCCACAATCACCTCAAGGCATAAGTTCCCTCTCTTTAAAAGGCATAGCCAAAAAATGAGCATCTCATCCTTTAGACAAACGTGCAGAAAATGGCACATTTTTTGCTTTTTTTGTATACTATATATAGATCCAATCTATTTTTATATGCTATATAATACAAAGAACCTTTTTTATTTTATTTTTTTAATTTTGTTCTGTTGCGAAATTTTATATTCTGCATTTAATTTCATTTAATATGTATAACTTAATATCATCGATCAGCTTAAAATATTATTTTAGAATTCGTTATCTTAACCATAAGATTGACGACTTTATTAAGTATCTTTTCTTCAGTGGTTCTGATTCTGAAATCAATGTTTTAATACAATAAAAAAATCAGCATTATAAAAGTGAAGATGCTCATTATTGGATTTTGCAGGATTGATATAGGCCTGAATCCTTAAAAACACGACAGGCCTGAAAAGTTCCAACAGATTGGAGGTGATCAAAGAAAACCAAGGCATTGGGCCTTGAGAATTGGCAGGGTTTCTAGTTTGTTAACTGTGTTTATTGTAAGAATTGTTGGAGAATGGTTATGGAGAATTCCAGGTTTTTGAGAGCATGGGTGATCGCTGCTGTCCTGGCAATCGGCATATTTTTGGTATTCGGACCGATGGCCCAGGCCCAGGTTCTCCCCACATCATATTACTATACGAATCCGCTATTTTATAGCGATTACGGTTATTACAACACAATCAATGGGTACCTGCTCGGGTTTGCCCCGTTTACCCCGTTTCTGGGTCCCGATGTGTCGCTTGCTTACAACAGTCTTGGTATAGCTACCTATCCCTACTTCGGGTCACCTTATCAGACAACGTTCCCATATACCACCTTGCCAGGTACTCCTATTCCATATGCAAGGTTTGACTATCCGACTTATACATATGGAGATCC
>JBLIRM010000177.1:0-7206 GCA_049472295.1 bacterium
AACATTATTTTCCAGGATTGGATTCAGGCTTGAGAAATAATATATTAGAACAAAAAAGGGGTTAGAAATTTTATCTAACCCCTCGATTTAAAATGGCGGGGTTGACGAGACTTGAACTCGCGACCTCTGGCTTGACAGGCCAGCGTTCTAACCGACTGAACTACAACCCCTTTTTTTGATTTTCAATTAGCAAAGCAAGGATTTAACCTGTACTCCCTTTTTTAATCTCATATATTTATATCTTAAATTTCGGTTGAAAGTCAAGCTATTGTTAAGTAAAAAATCATATTTACATCATATTCATTTTGAACCCTTCTATAATTAGGCTTAATCGGCAAATTCATCTCAGGGAAGAGGGGTTTGTTAATGAAACCGATTAAAATCTTGTATTATATTATTTACGATTTTCCGGAACCTATGAAAAAAGATCGATTCTCACACAGAAAAGAAAAAAGGGTTAAGACTTGTCACCTAACCCTTTGATTTTTCTGGTAGGCGGAACAGGGGTTGAACCTGTGACCCCCGGCTTGTAAGGCCGGTGCTCTCCCACTGAGCTATCCGCCCAGATTCTTAATGGGATCGTAAAAATTTATAGTGATTTATACCATATGATATATGGTATGTCAAACCTTTTTCAGGCCATTATCGATGAAATTTAAAGCCTTTACCAGGTATCGGAATATTTGACTGAAAAATTTGAAAACTCCCCGGTGTATTCCTCCCATGCCAGATCCACATGATCTACTCTTGCACCTGGCGGGCCTTCATGACACCATTGGATAAAATTGGCAATCGTCTCAATCTTCCCCTCGACAAGGATTTCCACCTTGCCATCCCTTCGATTTTTGACCCATCCGCAAAGTCCCAATCCAATGGCTTGGTGTCTGGTTGCAGAGCGGAAGAAGACGCCTTGGACAATTCCGGATATGGTCAGGTGGGCTCTCCTCATATCCATAACAATCTCCCCTTATACAAAAGGTCGAATTTTGACCTGTTCATATTGATCGGATAAGATAATCTAGTTCCGATATCCATATATATAGTCAGATTGTAAGGATAAAATCAAGTCTATCAAGGAGGAATAAGCTAGTAGGAGGAGGAAGTATTCTGTGTGGTTCCTTTTATCTTTATTGTGTGCCCTTTCACTCTCGGTCGCAGACCTCTTATCCAAGATTGCCCTGCATGAGGCTGATATCTATCTTGTTTCTTGGGTTAAGGTTTCTCTGGCCCTTCTTTTTCTTTTTCCAGGTATCTTTTTTGTCCCTATCCCTGCCATCAACCGCACATTCATGCTCATATGCCTGGTTTTGTTTCCACTGGAGGTCTTGGCACTTCTATTGTATATGAAAGCGATTCAGGTGTCGCCCCTCTCATTAACCGTGCCTTTTCTGGCGCTCAGCCCCATTTTTGTTGTTTTGACATCATATGTCATGCTCCATGAAAAACTGGATATTACTGGTCTCTTGGGTGTGCTTTTGATTGCGATCGGATCCTACCTGTTGAATGTAGACCAGGCCCGGTACGGCATTTTTGTGCCTCTCAAGGCCATTTTCAAAGAGAGGGGTTCCTGGATTATGATAATTGTGGCCGGTATATTCAGTATCACTGCCAACTTGGGGAAAATGGCCATAAGTGAAACCAATCCCTTCTTTTTTTCCATATTTTATTGCGGTGTTATGACTGTGGTTGTTTTGCCCTTTCCCCTGTTTCTTTCGAATAGACCTGTCAAAAAACTCAGAGAGGGATTTGGGATTTTTATAGGGATCGGTCTTGCCATGGCCTTAATGGTCCTTTTCCATATGATGGCCATTGTCCGGATTGAGGTGGCCTATATGATTTCCATCAAAAGGACCAGTTTGATTTATACCGTTATGATGGGATGCCTGTTCCTGCACGAGAAGAATTTCGGTGAGAGATTCATCGGGAGCACGGTTATGTTCTTTGGGGTTTTGCTTATTTTGGTTTAGAGATCAGCGGTGTCCGGTAGGTTCCTTGTTTTGAAGGAGGCCCTTCAGTTCATGCATAAACTGTCCGATGTCCTTGAACTGCCTGTAAACAGAAGCAAAGCGGACATAGGCAACCTCGTCGAGGTCATATAGCTTTTTCATTACCAGTTCTCCCAGTTTTTGACTGCTTATCTCCCTGCCTGGTGAACTAAATGCCTGTTCTTCAATTTGATCCACGATGTTCTCGAGCTCGAGTAAGGACACAGGACGTTTATTGCACGCTTTCACCAATCCGTTCAGCAGTTTTTTCCGGTCAAAGGGCTCACGATTTCCGTCCTTCTTGATTACCATAATGGATAGGTCTTCGATCCTTTCATATGTCGTGAATCTTTTTTGACAGGAGAGGCACTCTCGTCTTCTTCTTATGGAAAGCCCTCCTTCACTTTCACGAGAGTCGAGCACCTTGTTTTCTGTATAATGACAAAAAGGGCATTTCATCTTTTAGAACTCCTGAATCTTTTTATCCCTATTGGTCCAAAAATTTGGCAAAGCCGTCACATCACCAAAAACATGTTTTTTGGGATCCGGGATAGAATGAGAAGCAGCATTTCATTATTAAATTATAATAAATAATATCTTCTTATGATTTTATAATCACGGATGCCAATTGTCAAACGAAGGGTCTTGTGAGAAACGATAGAGACCCTAAATGTTTAAAAATAATCAAAACAGAAGGTTAGTGCAAGTGGTCGGGTGTCACCGGTTTAACCCTTGGGACCTGGATGTTCCCAAACATCTGTTCATATCTGGAGATATTTTCGTTGAGAACCATGGCCAGAACCTTTGCATCAACCGGATTTGTAATGACCCTGGAAACAATCTTGAGCTTATTCCCAGGTGGGAGAATAAGGCCGAAATCAAGAATAAACTCCTTTTGAGAGTGTCCGATGATAACCTGATTGGCATAGGTCCCCTTTTCAAGTTCGGAAGAAATATCGATAGAGATGGTTTTTTTTGTGATCTTTTTTTTATCCTGTTTGTCCATATCCATATCCATATCTTTAGGCTCCTTAATTAAAAGATTATGTTGAAGTAATGTATTAGCTGGTCTTTTTTTTAAAAAAATGCATTGTAAAAAGGGTAAATTCCTCCGAACCAGTCACATAACTCAAACCCGAATAGAGGATTATACCAATTACCATCCCTGAGCAAAGATAAAGGGACTTCGTTAAAAACCTGCCTGTGTTAAGATATATCCAAATGTTATTAGAGATAAACCAATAACAGATAAAACCCATGAGAAGGCTGTTGAGTAATATTTTGAGGGAGCTTTTCAAGATTCGCTGTCCGTCCAACCTTCCCCATCTTTTTTTCATGATCCGCAAAAGCAATATCAGATTCAGAAGAGAGGAAAGGGATGTGGCAAGTGCCAATCCCGTATGTTTCAGGGGAAACATTAGAATAAGATTAAGGCAGATATTTGCCAGCATTGCTATGATCCCGATACGTACAGGGGTAGCAGTATCCTGATGGGCATAGAACACGGGGATCGTGACCTTTAATCCGGAGAAGGCAAATAGACCCACAGAATAAGCAAAGAGTGCCTGTGCTGTTGCAATGGTTGCATGTGGTGTGAACTCCCCTCTTTGAAATAAAAGGCTTATGATCGGGACCCTGAAGACGATCAGTCCAACACTGGCGGGAATCGTGATGAATAAGACACTCCTCATCCCAAAGGAGAAATGGGACATCAATTCCTTTATTTCACCCTGAGATGCAAGGGAGGAGAAGGTGGGCAGAAGGGCCGTGCCGAAAGCTATGCCGAAAAGGGCGAGGGGTAATTGCAGGAGACGGTTACTATAGTAAAGGTAAGAGATGCTGCCCTCAGGCAGGAAGGATGCCAGGAGTGTATCCACCATAATGTTGATCTGAGTAACACCGAGTCCAAGGGCAGCGGGCAGCATCAAGATGCCTATTTTCCTGGTCCCGGGATTGTCCAGACGAAAATTTTTGACCAGACGGGCACCCTTTTTTATGAGAATAGGGCCTTGCATCAGAATCTGAAGCAGCCCTCCGATGAGTACCCCCAGGGCTACGCCGGTGATCGGCTGTTTCATTTTTGGTGCAAGATAAACGGCCCCAAAGATGATCCCGATATTTAATGCTGCCGGTGTAAGTGCAGGGATGGCAAAATGTCTGAGTGAATTGAGAATCCCCATGGATATGGCCACAATACTGATTAAGATAATATAAGGGAAGAGCATTCTGGTGAGAAGGACGGTTAGATTGAATTTGGCTTTATTTGTATAGAATCCCGGTGCTAAAACAAGGATGATCGCAGGTGCAAAAAGGATGGCCAATATGCTCAGGAAAATAGTGATTGTCAGAACAAGGCAGAGAATATTGCTTGCCACTTCCCATGCCTCCTTTTCCTTCCTTTTTTCCAAATATTCGGTGAATACAGGGATGAAAGATGCGCTGAGTGAACCTTCGCCCAATAGACGTCTGAGCAAATTGGGGATCTTAAAGGCCACAAAAAATGCATCTGCCACCATCTCTGCGCCAAAGATCTGGGCCAGGATCATGTCTCTGATATAGCCCAGTATACGGCTGATCATCGTGGCAGAGCTGATAATGCCGGCCGATTTCAGGAGGCTTTTTTGTGAGTGGTCTTTTGTTGGATCTTTATGTGTATTCAAAGAAGGACTTGACATTTAATGAGATTTTTTCTAAATTAGTAGTTTATATTAACAAAAAAGAGACATCATCATAATAATATATTTGCCATAGGAGTTCATAATGCCACAGCATGAATCAGCAAAAAAAAGTGTCAGACAGGATAAATGCAGGACAATAATCAATCGTAAAAGAAAGGGAATACTAAAGGCCCATATCAAGAGAGTTGTTCTAGCTGTCGAGGAAAAGGATACAGAGAAAGCCAAAGAAGAATACAATACAGCTGTCTCAGTTATAGACAAAATGGCTTCAATGGGCCTCATACATAAGAATAATGCTGCCAGAAAAAAATCTGGTCTATGGAAAAAGATTGCTTCATTAAACTGATATTGCATCCTTTTTTATTATTAGTATATTGAAACCCAATCTAAGTAGTTATTTAAGCTTAAGAACAAGTTAGAAGTATACCAGGTGTTTAAAAAAAGTCAATAAGATTACAGAGGCATTCTTTAAACGCTTCAGTTCTAACATGATTGTCTGTTTTTTTAGTCAATTCAGAGATCCTTTCCTGATTTTTCCATAATTTTCTTCTTTACAATTTTCAGTTAAGATCATATAAATTAAGCAGAAGAATATTGTTTGCTTAAATTTATTCCGGATAGACCCAAATAAAATGATTTAAGCTTCTTTTTTTTAAAGAAAATTCAATGTTACCTCGAAATTTAAAGAGGTATCATTATTAAAAAAGCTTTTTATGGAATGATGAGATACATGTCTATATTTTTGAAGCGTAAAAGATTATTCGTCTTTACGTCTTATGAATGACAAGTTTTATATTCTTTATTAACGTTGGGTGGAACATCACAAATTGATTAGTGGTAGAAATTCTGACATGTTTAAATGGAATTTGCCACTTTTAAAACGAGGTGTAAATTTTAAGTGGCGGATCCGTTTAAAATCGTCAGATACAAAAGGGGGTGACAATATATTTCTAACTAAATGATGCTTGGTTTTTGAAATGAGATTAATTGAATGCTTAAGAATGATCTCGAAACTTTATTTATTGTTTTTATAGAAGCAAAAGAAATTTTGTCCTAAAACTGCGATCTTTTAATGAAAGAAAAGCGGGAGTGAAGGAGGCAATATCATTATGAATACACGGTTCATGAAATTTTTAGTTGCGGGTTTGGTTTTATGTTTGGTCTTTAGTCTGGGCCTTGTTCCCAAGGTGGATGCCTATTATGGTTCCTACTATGGCGGCTACTACGGCAGCAGCCTTTATGGCGGGGCTTATGGCGGCTACTACGGCAGCAGCCTTTACGGTGGCGGCTATGGCGGCTATTACGGCAGCAGCCTTTACGGCGGCGGCTACGGCGGCTATTACGGCAGCAGCCTTTACGGCGGCGGCTACGGTCTTTACGGCAGCAGCCTTTTAGGCGGCCTTTATGGTGGATATGGTGGTCTTTACGGCAGCAGCCTTTTAGGCGGTCTTTATGGTGGCTATGGTGGCCTTTTAGGCGGACTGTATGGCGGCGGCTTACTCGGCGGACTGTATGGCGGTTATTCCTCTTTTGCCAGTCCTTTTGGTGCTCAGAATCTGTACTATCCGGTTGAGACCACAGGCGGCCTGACCTATCAGGTCCCCTTCATGCAGATTGCTCCGTTACTGGGCGTTGCCAGTCTCTACAATAATCTTTTCCCGAACCTGTTCAATCCGCAGCCTCAGCTTCCCCCGATTGTTAATGTGAATACACCAGGTACAATCGGTGTCACATTTCCAACACCTGTGAATGTGCTGACTTTGACTTAATTGAATTTAAATCGTGAGAAAGGGCGCAGGGCTTTTCCTGCGCCTTTTTTCTTTGTGCGCCAGGCAGGGCGCACCTGCTGAAGGTGAAAGTCCTTTACTGGCCCGACAGGGGGAACAGTCTCGATGAGGCAGGCCTCCGGGGGCACCCGATATTCGAAACTTATTTACTCATTATCTCCGATCCCCTCGAAGAGGAACCCGGTCAAAAGTATCTATAATCATTTCGTAACTTGTTCTGTATCTGAAACGGATAGTATGCTCGGCATCTCTGGATTAAATGAAAGGGTTGACAAGGCAGCATAGAGCACTTAAGCTACTTGAAAAGAGGCATTTTCTCCTTCCGTCCGGCTGATATAAATAAGAAGCAACCGTAAATATTCATGATTTATAAAAAAAGGAGTGTTTTAGTGGAAAAGAGGTTCCTGGCCGATTTCATGCTCGGCCGTTTGGCACGCTGGTTAAGGGTGCTTGGCTATGATACCATATACAGCAGGAAGGGGATCGAGAGTGTTCTTATGGTCAAGGCATACAGAGAGGATCGTATTATTCTGACACGAAACACACGGCTTTTTAAAAGGATCGATCCTGAGCGCCGCCACGGTCATCGAAGGGGGCAGATTTCCCGGAGAACTCCACGCATCGGCCATGCAGGCGCCGAAAAGCGTGGGGACGCTGGATTGACCGGGGTACCGCACGTTGCCGCAAACCGCCTTTTCAGGATCGAATTCCTTCGGCACTTCCACAATCATGTCCGATATGAGCATAACTCCCGAC
>JBLIRM010000178.1:0-7148 GCA_049472295.1 bacterium
TTTGATCAAAGCAAAGGATATCTGGCAAATGGTCAGGGAGGGCTCTGGATCGTGAATTTTCATGATCCTCTTAATCCTGTTACAATCAGAGAACTCCCAGAATTTACCTCTGCCAGCAATCTCAAAAAATACAAAAATCTTATATACATGACCAATGGATATACCGGTCTGGAGATCATCGATGTAAAAATCCCTGAAGATCCGAATCATATCGGGACCATCAATTATAATGAGAAATTAAATGAAATCGATATTGAGGCCCCATTTCTTTATACAGCGGCTAAAAGCCAGGGATTATGGGTCAACTATCTATCCGAAGACGGGAAAGTCACCCCACTGGCGTCCATCAATCTGCCTGATGGGGCAAGCACGGTTAAGTCGAACGGGGACATCGTATATTGCGGGGATGGTGAGGGGAATTTCTATGTCCTCACTTCACCGGTTCAGGCACGTATCCTTACCATGAATTACTACAGCATCATCTTCAGGATAGACCAGGATCTGCCCCCGGGATCTTATGACATCTTCTTGATAAGGAAATCAGAAGAGTCAGAAGGAAGTAAGGTCATGGACGAAAGATACATCCTGCAGAGTGCACTCAATATATATCAGGAGAAGATCACCTTTCAGCCCGGACTCAATATTTTATCCTATCCCGGATTTGTCCCTCCTGAAAACGGACAGGCCTTTTCCCTGCTGACAAACCTTGCGACACAGGTGGGAGGTGAAAACCTGAGCATAGAAAAGATCGCACGGATAAGAAAATCAGACACTGAGCCAAACCATCTGGCCTATATGGACCAGAACAACCAACCTTCAGGGCAGAATTTCGAGATTATGGCTTTTAAGGGGTACCCTCTCTATGCCTTGGGCACAGAAGAAAAGGAGTACCTGCTGGCAAGTCATCCAATGGAAATCACTGAGGATGAATTGATAGAAACGCTAAGGGACGAAATCAGACCCGGAAGAAATCTTATATCTCTGCCTCTCCTGGAAGAGATCGCCATAAAATCCGAAACCTTACTTGATACCAACGTGCAACCGGCAGCCGCGTCAGTTCAGGAATGGGATTCCTATAAGGGAAAGTGGCTCGCTGAATACCGTTTTTTCGGTCATATGAGCGGAAAGGTCAAGTACCTGAATAGCGGCAAGGGGTATCTTGTATGTCACCCCTAATATTGATGGCCTCGTAAAAAGTCATGTATGGAGTCCATCAATAATAACCTATTGATCTTTTGAGGTGATATACTGAATTGTTGATTTTATACTTTGATTCAATTCCTATTTGATTATAGATTCAGGTATTTTTTTGGAAATCGTAAAATAAAAGGTCGCCCCTTTTCCTTTGTCTGATTCCACCCAAACCCGACCGCCATGATCCTCCACAATCTTTTTGACAATCGTCAGGCCCACCCCGGTCCCTTCCACATCCCTGAGATCCTGAATCCTTTGGAAGATGACAAATATCTTATCGTGATATTCCTTTTCAATGCCGATACCATTATCCTTGACAAAGAACTCATACGCATCGCGTGTCTCCTGATATCCGATTTCCACTTTGGGATTCTCAATATTCTGCATGAATTTTATGGCATTGGATAAAAGATTCGAAAAAACCCGAAGTATCCTATCAGGCTCACAGGGACAAATAGGAAAACCATCTGAAATCCTTACCTCTATCCCTCCGATCTTAATAAGTTCCCTGAATTCTTCCAAGGCCTTTTGCACCAGATCGGAGATAGCGCATTCCTGCCATAAGCCCTTTGTCCTGCTGGCCCTGGACAGCTCCAAAAGATCCTGGATCAATTTTTCCATATGCTCTGCATTGACCTTGATCCTCTCAAGGTAATAGAGGCCGTCATCGCTCAAAGACTCCCTATATTCCTGAAGAAGGATGGAAGCGAAATCCTGAAGTATGTAAAGGGGATTCTTCAGATCATGAGAAACAATGGAAAGGATGTTTTCCAGATCCTCGTTGCTCTTTGAAAGCAAGAGGTTCTTCTGCCTTAACTCCTCTTCCATCTTCCTCTTCTGAGTTACATCCTCCCCGACCATGATTACACCTTCTGACAAGCCTTCTGTATTTTGAATAGCGGTTATGTGCCACTCGATATTCAAGGCATCCCCATCCCTGGTCAGGATTTTATCCTGGATGGTCCCGGAGAATTCCCCCTGGAGCACCTTTTGAAAGCGCTCTTTGACAGCGGGTCTTGCATCCGGGGGATAAAATATCTCGAACCAGTTTTCCCCCACGATCTCTTCCTTGCGGTAATGCACCTTTTTCTCACAGCCCCTGTTACAGATCAAGACCCTGCCATTCTTATCAATACCCACGATCAGAAAATCCGCCGCCTCAATCACCCTTTCTGTAAAGGTCCTTTCCCTTTTCAGGCTTTCCTGTGAGGCTTCGAGTCTCTGAGTCACCTGCTCGAGTTGATCGTAGGATTCCTCAAACTCATGGTTAATTTCCTCGAATTCTTTATACCTGCGACGCAGATGTTCATTTTTCTTACTCAAATCCTTGATCAAACGATCCACATTCTGACCGATTCTGCCGATCTCGTCCTTGCCTCTGATACTGATCCTATCCAGCCCCTGCTCAAGCCCCTCGGTCAATCGATAGAGTCTTAGCAAAGGGGAGAGAATAAACCCGAGAAAGAGGATAACCAGAAAGATCAAAGAGACAAACACAATCCCTGTAATAAAGATGTTTTTTCTTATCAAATGGGTCATGGGTTCAAGCAGGATATTCAATGATTCTTCCACAATGATCCCCCATTTGAGTTCCGGACATATGGAGAGCACCCCAAGAACCTTTTCCTGCTGGAGATTTTCATAAACAAGGGGGGCACGCAGACTCTCCTCCTTGATACCCGACATATATTGCTGGACCTTCCTGAGTTGCCTCAAATTGCCCCAAAATGGGACCATGCCGCTTATCCCCGAGACCTTCTGATCCTTCTTATGAGAAAAGTAAGCCACTACCTGACCATTGGTGTCCACAATATATAGGTCCTGTCCGTTTTTGAGTCTTACGGACTCCAGTCCTTTATAGATCCCCTTCAGGCTGACCACAGCAGTTAAAATACCTCTCACCTCCCCCGGATCAGTTGCTCTGATGGGAATGGATATATCCACCACAGGTAATATCTGTGATGCAGGGTGCACATGAGCTATGTAAATATTGCCATCGAGGATGGACTCGATCTTCTCATCCTGGATCTGATCCATGGAAGTACCCACCGGGACAGACTCCTGCTCCGAGATTTGAAGTAATCTATTACCCTTAATATCAGCAACGGCAAGGGATAGAATATTTTCATTCAGGTCCATTAGTCTTTCCATTTCCGCACGCCTGTCGGATATGTTCTCACCCTCTCGAGGCCAAATCCTGGAAAGAGAAAAAAGATCCCGGACCAACGTCTCTATGGACAGCTCTACTTCTGTGTTGATCCTTTGTGCGAGATCCAGATTTCTTTCCCTTCCCATCCCAAGAAGACGGGATTTGAAAATCCGGATACTGAAGAGATTGAGAGCGATCAGGCTTACACCCAAAAGGGCAATAAAAAGAGAGATGAGCCTCCAGCGGATACTACGCCACCAGGGGACAGGACGGATATTATTTTGAGATAGGTCCATTTTATGATCTGAATGAATAAACTGTTTTTAAACAATCCATATTTATACTTAAACCGCTTTATACTTAAACCGCTAAAATCCTGCAATTATTTAATAATTATATCATAAAATCCTTTATATCCACAGTCTGCCTAATAAAAGACGCCACAGTAAGCGGAGATTTTACTACACTGTATCATGAGGTTACGTATCCTCAGCAAAGCAATGGGACTTCCCCACTAATTCTTTTCTTCCTCCTCCCATACCCGTGAGCAGATATATTTACGGAGCAAACACTCACGCCCTTTCAGGGTGCCACTAATAATGAAAATCTGTGCTATTTTTTATGAATAGCTGCTATCTACGAGAGAATATAGAAAAGGGTGTGCGCGGACATATTTACGGAGCGATATAGGGAGGCTTTTTAAAAATTTTCTTGGCGAAGCGGAGCGTATAAAATTGCAAATGTTTGAGCGAAGCGAGTTTTTGCAATTTAGCGGAGCAAGCCTTTAGAAAATTAAAAAAGCCTTCCCGTCAAGCGGAGTAAATATGTTTGCTCACATCCTTATTGCCCGTCAAGCGGAGTAAATATGTCCGCTCACATCCTTATACCAGTGGAGTAAATTTGTGCGCTCATCCTTTTTAATCACCTGCGGGTAGCGAAAATTAGAATTTTATGGTATAATGTTTTTAATAGGCATTGGTTTATCTCCTATGTCTTTGATTTTTCGGGGGGATATCTAATGTCTTTTTTTATTCACAATTCACAATTATTTTTTCCAGCCGAGGTTGTCCCATTCTGAATTAAATTTTATATAGGTCTGTAATCTCTATATAAAGCCTGCAACCTTTTATAAAAATATATTTGATATGGGTAACCATTTATTCTATAATCCATTTAAGTAAGGAGAAGACGCAAATGTTATCTCTAAAAAGAAGAGAAAGACAAGTCTCAATGATAAGAAGATTAAGAAAGAAAACCCTGTTATGGAGAATGCGGATTCCTCAAGGAAAATATGCAATCATTGCAGATAATCATGGTTTTTTCGATGTCTATGAAGAAACCGTTAAGGAGGTTCTTGATAAACATGATGATTTAAAAGGCATATTTCATCTTGGGGATATGATGGGTACAGGATCAACCATAGAGGACTGCATCAATTGCCTCAAGTTCACAGTAGAAAAAAAGATCATGGCCATAAGGGGTAATCACTGCAGAAACCTTCTGAATTGTGACACTAAACATAAATATTCTCAAAAGACCTATGACTTTAACAAAGAACTATATCATTCATTAAAGGTAGAATCCGATCTCTATGAAAGATTTCTTCAATTTCCAGACAAAATAGAAACGGGCCCTTTTGATCTGGTGCATTGCAGTTTCTATAAACCTTACTATTCGAGCAATGGATATAATAATGAAATGTGTTTAACCTATAATTTGGTTCCTAAACCTGTTTTTGCATCACATGAGCATAAATTCCAGATGCTAATCAAATCAGGAATTTCAATAAAAAAATTAGATCTGGATCTTAATAAAGATATATTAATCAATAAACCTTGTATTATTTCAGTCCCTACTATGAATTATTCAAAAGAAAGGCATAAATTTACTCATGGATATCTTATTTTAACCATACTGGACAATTACAATTTACTGATCCGCGCTTATCATTTAGATAGAATTTTTGTCAAAGAAAGACACAGAACGAACCTGGGACAAAGCCATATCTATGATATAGAAATTAAGGATGTAGTATGGGATTAATCTTGTTTCATTATTAATTATAATCAATCCCAGTCGGAATCATTTCGAGAGGCTATAAATTTTTCGGAGTCAAAATAATGCTCATGGATACCAAAGCGTGCATCAAATCTAAAGATATGAAACTTCTTGATAAAATCGAGCACTTAAAAAAAGAACACAATGTAATCATCCTGGCCCATAATTACCAAAGACCGGAGATTCAGGACATCGGGGACTATCTCGGAGACTCATTGGGCCTTTGCAGGATCGCAGCATCATCAGAGGCAGAGGTCATATGTTTTTGCGGGGTGAGATTTATGGCTGAAAGTGCGGCCATCATCTCCCCTGAAAAAAAGGTCATCCTGCCTGCACCCGAGGCCGGCTGTTCCCTGGCAGACGACCTGAGCATCGAGACACTAAGGGCACTCAAGACCGAACACCCAAACGCGGCGGTTGTATGCTATGTCAATTCCTCTGCACAGATAAAGGCAGAAAGCGACATATGCTGTACTTCGGCCAATGCCATTAAGGTAGTCAACTCACTGAAGGACTCCGATGAGATCATTTTTGTCCCGGATCACAATCTGGGTCATTATGTGAGCCTTCATACTGATAAAAAGGTTTTCCTGACAAACGTATACTGCAGTGCGCATGATCCCCTCTCAAAGGCGGATGTAATCAAAGTCAAGGCCCAATATCCCAGGGCCAGATTCATCGCTCATCCTGAATGCAGACCTGAAGTTCTGGATCTGGCGGATTTTGTCTCCAGCACATCTGGAATGGCCAGATATGTAAAGGAATCGGGTGCGCGAGAATTCATCGTGGGAACGGAATTGGGAATGGTATATCGCCTCAAAAAGGACTTTCCCGAGTTTGAATTTCATCCGGTATCCGATAAAATGTTATGTGAACACATGAAATTGATCACACTGGAGAGATTGGCCAAGACACTTGAAACCCTTGAGCCCGTGATCCGGATACCGGAAGAGATCCGAATCAAGGCAAAAGGGGCCTTAGATAGGATGATGGCATTGGCATGAAAGGCGAAGAAGTCCGTCAGGCATTCCTTGATTATTTCAATGAAAAGGGGCATACCGTGCTTCCGAGTTCCTCCCTTGTGCCCAGCCATGATCCTACCCTTCTCTTTACCAATGCAGGGATGGTCCAATTCAAGGATATCTTTACAGGCCAAGCCCAGAGGCCCTATTCCCGAGCCACTACATGTCAGAAATGCGTGCGCGCCGGAGGCAAACACAATGATCTGGAAAATGTGGGACAAACGGCCAGACACCATACTTTCTTTGAGATGCTGGGCAATTTTTCCTTTGGGGATTATTTTAAAAAAGAGGCAATTCATATGGCCTGGGAATTCCTTACCGATCGGCTGGGCCTGCCAAAAGATCCGCTCTGGGTGACTGTATTTCATAAGGATGAAGAAGCCGCCCGGATCTGGAAAGGGATTACAGGGGTCTCCCCTGATCGGATTGTAGGCATGGGGGAGAAGGACAACTTCTGGTCTATGGGCGACACAGGCCCTTGCGGACCCTGCTCTGAGATTCTGGTGGACCAGGGCCCTGAATTCTCTTGTGGAAAACCGGACTGCAAAGTGGGATGCGATTGTGACAGATATCTCGAAATCTGGAACCTCGTTTTCATGCAGTTCAATCGTGACGCCGACGGTCGATCGGAGCTTTTACCGGCACCGAGCGTCGATACAGGAATGGGCTTGGAGCGGATGACCGCCGTCGTCCAAGGCGTGGAAAGCAACTACGACACCGATCTC
>JBLIRM010000179.1:0-7089 GCA_049472295.1 bacterium
AAATCGGAGCCCGGTACCTCCTCCGGCCGGCGTCGTCCGGAGGCATCCGGCCTTCCCAACTCCATCCGCACGCAATTAAGTCCGGCGACCTTGCCCTTTTTTATCTCCATCCCCTTCGGATGGGTCAGGAAATGGAATTCAATGCCTTCATGTTTTGCATCCCGGATCTCCTCTGCATCCGCCGGCATCTCTTTTTCGGTGCGGCGATAGAGGATGCTCACTTTTGCATATCCCAGACGCTTGGCGCTTCGGGCGCAATCCATGGCCACGTTGCCGCCTCCGATGACAGCCACATGCCTGCCCTTGGGCGGCTTGAATTCACCCACAGGATGAAGTATGTTCAGGTCCCTCAGGAACTTGACCCCGGGGATGTAACCCTCCGGTTTTTCCTCCTCACCCGCCATGCCGATATTCTTGCTACCATGGGCGCCGATGGCTACCAGCACGGCATCATATTCATCCAGCAGATCTTTTAATGTTTTGTCCCTGCCGATGCGCACCCCGTATGTAAATTTTACACCTGTTTCCGCCATATGCCGGACCTCTGTATTTATGACCTCCCGGGGGAGCCGGTAGTCGGGTATCCCGATGGCACTCATGCCGCCTGGTTCTTTCAGTTCCTCGAGGACCTCCACCATATGACCCTTCTGTTTGAGATAGAAGGCGGCAGTCAGTCCGCACGGGCCTGCGCCTATCACAGCCACCCTTTTGCCGGTGGTGACCGGTATGGCCTCCGCGGGTTTGGAACGCGCTGCTGCATAAGAGAATACCTGGTCCTTGACAAATCGTTTCAGATACTTGATGGAAATGGGATCATCCAGTTCCGCGCGCCTGCAAACAAATTCGCAGGGCCGGACGCAAACCCGGCCGCAGATGCCGGGAAGCGGATTCCTCCGGGCAATAATGGCCAGACTCTCGTAATAATTACCGCTTCGGATGGCGTCGATATAACTGGGGATATCCAGGTGGGCAGGGCACGCCTCGATGCAGGGGGCCGTTGCGATCGCATGGTAAACACCGCGTTCCACCGGCCGTCTTTCCCTGATGGCCTCTTCAAACATCTCCGGCATCATCTCCATCAGTTTCAACAGGGCAATCATGGAGGAGTATCCCAGTTCACACATGGATGAATCCCGGATCACCCCGGCCAGCCTTCGGATGATGGCAAGGTCCTCTCTGCTTCCCAGGCCGTCGGCGATATTGCGGAGTTTCTCGGCCACGATCTTTGTGCCCACACGGCATGGTGTGCAGTATCCGCAGCTCTCCTGCTGGACCTTCTCCACATAGGCCCTCATCATATCCACCACAGGCGCATCCGGGTCAAAGATAAAAAAACCATCCCATCCCACGAATGCCCTGATCGGGTTGCCCTCTTCAAAGTTGCCTAGTTGGGGAAAGGTGTCCTCGATGGACCTTTTCTCCGCATTGCGGTTGTCTATGAGCCGGTCCTGCCAGCTACCTATAATCACCCTTGCCATTTCGAATTCTCTTTTTGTTACCAGATTTCCTTTTCCAGCATCTGAACCAGAACGACCATCTGTTTCTCTGTCAGCTCCCCAACATTCTTTTCGATCCATTTCACATCACCCGAAACGATGGCCGCCTTTGCCTCGGATGTGATGTCGTAATCCTTGAGGGCCTCAGAGCCTTCAATATAGAGCCGGTCCAGGAAATCGGGATCATCCGCCGTCCGGTCCAGTATCTGCAAAACCAGGGTCTCCCTGATAGTCTTTTTGGGATCCCTTTTGTTAATGGCCTCAAAAACCGCCTCACGGAATTCCTCCGGGGTAAAGGGTTTGGGGATATAATCATATGCCCCCAGCTTCATAAATTTTCGTGCCGTGTCCATGGAGGGAAACCCGGTAATC
This sequence comes from bacterium, assembly GCA_049472295.1. Taxonomy (GTDB): domain Bacteria; phylum SZUA-182; class SZUA-182; order DTGQ01; family JAFGSM01; genus JBLIRM01. The sequence goes on from JBLIRM010000179.1 coordinate 1,869, forward strand.
ACGATCACTGTGAGATGCAGATTGTTTTTCCTCAACCGTTTGACCACCTCCACGCCATTCAGTTCCGGCATCATGATATCCGTGACAAAGAGATCGATATCACCGGCATTGGCAATATTGAAGCACTCTTCCACAGATGTGGTGGTGACCACCTCCAGTTCCGTTTCTTCCAGGATGTCCCGGCAGGTATCTAGAACCACCTTGTCATCATCCAGAACCAGCACCTTCTTTATCTTTTTCGCTTCCATCATATCATTCTCCTGAAGTGAGATTTTTATGATATTCTTCCCTGTTTTTTAAAGATCCGATTTTTCACCAGAAATTATTTTTAAAACTGTGTTCTATTAAACTTTTCATTTCATTTTATCTTTAGATCAATGTCCTGTCAATAGTACAAATATATTTGATTTTAACATAAAATAACTTAATTTTAGTAATAAAACTTAGTTTTGATTTGGCAGACCCTGGTCCTTATACGAATAGCCGAATCAAAAGAAGGATGTGAGTGAACATATTTACTCCGCTGGTATAAGGTAAGGTTGTGAGCGGACATATTTACTCCACTTGACGGGAAGGCTTTTTTGATTTTCTAAGGCTTGCTCCGCTAATTTGTCAACTCGGGCTTCGCCCTCGAACAAAGACAAATTTTAACGCTCCGCTTCGCCAAGAAAATTTCGAAGGTAGTGTCAATTTTTTTGTGTAAATTTTTCATCAACTAGTTTTTTAAGACAGGGCAGATTATAACGCACTTTTCCTACTGGGTTTGACCTCCATTGCAGTTCCATTTTTAAGCTGATAAAAGCAAGGAGTTTATAACAGGCATTCTCTCCGGCTATGATCTCCATGGGCTTTGTTCTTCGTTTATATTCTTTATTGAGCCTTTCAATGATATTACTGGATCTGAGTGAAATCCATTCATCATCTGGAAAGTCAAAGAAGGTCAGACAGAAGTCTATGGATCTTTCAAGGCATTTGACAGCAGAGGGTACCTCTTTTTCCCACTTTTTCTTGAATTCAGCAAACATTTCTAAGGCCTTCTTTTTCGAGGAAGCATAAAAGATGGAGCGCATATCATCAGCAACACATTCCTTTAACTTTCTGGGCACCTTGACCACAACATTCCGGCTGACATGTACCTGGCAGCGCTGCAGCTTTGCCTTTGGAAATTCTTCTTTGAATACTCTCTCTAATCCAGGCAATCCATCCATTACACCCAGAACAACTGTATCGGGATCAAGACCACGTCTTTTTAAGTCCTTGAAAAACTCTCTCCAACAGGTGGCTGATTCCTTATCCCCGGATTGCACACCCAACACCAACCTCTGGCCTATCTGGTTAACGCCAATGGCAACCAGTACAGGGGTTGATTCAATACTATCTGCTATGCGCATATCAAAGCGTACACCATCGATAAACAGATATTTGATATTCTCCTGGGATAAATCCCGATCCCTCCATTTCTCTACTGCATCGGTCAACTCTTTGCTGGCATTACTCACCTGCATGTGTGAGATACTCCGACCTATCAGCCGGTTAGAAATCATAGCAAGTGTCCGGGTGCTTACTCCGGTTAAAAAAAGCAAAGAAAGATCCTGGCCAATTTCATCCTCATACTGTTTGCTGCGGGGAATTACCTGGGTCTTAAATTCTCCTTTTCGGTCCCTGGGCACATCTACTTTGACCTGTCCAATCCCTTTTAAGGTAAAATGTCTATCATAGGAACCATTACGATAATTATCATTCCCCTCTCTGTGCTGGTAGCGATCTCTGCCAAGAAAATGCGTCAGCTCGGCTCTCATCATCTCACTAAGATACTGCCCAACACCGTCTCTTACATCTTCCCGGATCATTTCAAAGATCTTCTCTGGTTGCTCCTGAATCTCATTGATTATCCCTATTACTTCTGGTACACTTATTTCTACTTTCATTGCGCTTCTCCTTTCTTTTGGGTTTCGTTTTAGACCAACAACCCATTGTAAAGGAAAAGCGCTTTATTTTTAAATCCCTATAGAATTTACACAAAATATTTTACACTACCCTTTCGAAAAAGCCTCCCTATATCGCTACGTAAATATGTCCGCTCACAACCCTTGTTTTTATTGCTGTGTAAATATGACGGCTCACGGGGGAAGAAGGGGAAAAACAGCATTAGTGGTGGAAACTGATCACTTTCCCGAGAAAATTGGGCCTTATTTATATCGCTCCGTAAATATGGCTGATTATCGCATGCTTTTTACTTGACTTCAGGATTCATTTCGCTTATATATGCCAAAAATCAGTTCTACACTTTAATAATATTTATAACGGCTGGGAGTAAAAATCATAAATTACTATAGTAAACGCCAAAAGTAAGTGGTCATTGCGGGGACGTTAGGCCGAAGCAATCTAAAAACAGATTGCTTCGCTACCCCCTTGTTTCACTCGGGGCTTTGGCTCACCGCAATGACTTATCATTATGTCAAGTTATTTAAAGCGTTTACTATAATAGGGGGAAGATATGGTACGGACAGAAATATCCCTTTTTATGAAGAATGTTCCGGGAGAACTCGGTAAATTGACAACACTGCTTGGAAATGAGGGTATTAATATTGACGCACTCACGATCCAGGATGCCTCAGCCTACGTGCTGGAGCTATTTAAGGCCAGGGGAAAATCGTTAAAACGGATCGCTTCTGCTGCCAGCTACAATTCGATGCGGAAGGACTCGGCCGAATTCGCTCTCATCCGACTCCTTGTCGACGATACGGACAAGGCCATCGACTTGTTGTCAAAAAACGATTACATCTTTGATATCATGCCGGTCATTGCCCTCCCTATTGAGAATAAACCAGGTGAAATAGCAAAGATTGCAACAAAATTCGGAGAAGAAGGGATAAACATCAATTATGTGTATGGCTCGGTTTCATCACCGGAGGCAAAATGCCTTTTTATTTTCTGTCCGGAAGATATTGAGCTGGCAACTAAAATTTTCATTGAATAATCTACATATTTCTTCTATACTGCCCTCCGACCTCAAACAGGGCGCGGGACTCTTTTCCTCATGGATTGCTCCGGAGAGTCTCAAAGATTCGGGGAATCATTCTCCTTTGTCATCAACATCCCGAAATGTCTTGACTCTTATTAAATAATCTCGACCTGGAGTGTTCTTTGACCATTGAATAAAACCCCGGAGAGGATATCTGCGAACTTCAGATGATGATATTTTCATAGATTTTATCATGGCTGGCATATGAATGGAGCTTACGATAGGTAACTTTTGAAAGCAGCCTGCCATTGATAATATGATTTTTTCCCAATAAAATAGATATCGTACCTGAAAAAATAGCCAATCATGATAAGGATAATTTCAAAAGGAGGTCGCTATGGAGGATGTGGAGAGACTTTTAAAAGCAGCAATCGGCGAGATTGAAAGGGTATTAAGCAGCAAGACCGTGGTCGGCGATCCAATAACTGTAGAAGGCACCACCATCATTCCCCTGGTGAATATCGGGTTCGGTTTTGGTGCAGGCGGGGGAGCAGGAAGGTCCCCAAAGGATAAGAAGGGAGAAGGTTCCGGTGGCATCACCGGTGGCGGTGGCGGGATAAAACCGGTCGCCATTGTAGTGATCAATCAGGAGGGAGTGCGTTTGGAGCCGGTCAAAACCGGAACAACCTCAGTGATTGAAAAGGTGGTGGATGCGATCAGCAGGACCAGGCAAAAACGCGAAGCTGAAAAAACCGAATAGCAGGGGTGTACCCATGTACTTATGGGCTGCTGCATTTTTGGGATGCCTTTTAATATTATTGTCCATACCCTTGGACATTACATTCTCTATTAAACGATTTGAATCATTTCAAGGAAGAATCTCTATAGGCTTGATCTTTGGCATCATCCCTCTGCCTTTACCTCGCCGCGCAAAAAAAGGGATTTCTGCCCCCGGTACGCGAAAAAAGAGGGAAAAGCTCAAACGGGGTCTGAAGAATATTGGTAGGGTATCGGCAATGCTCAAAAGCCAGGGTTTTTGGCAGAGGCTAATGAGATTTCTAAAGGCCCTTTGCAGGGCCATGCGGATTCATATGCTCAGTTTGAGCGTTCGTCTGGGACTGGACGATCCTGCGGATACCGGACAACTATGGGCCTTTATCGGCCCAGCGGCAAGTTTTTTGGCAAGTTCCCGTTTTGCTCAGATCAATATTGAACCGGAGTTTACCTCTGCAGCCTTTTCCATGGATGCTCACGGTGTGATACGTCTCATTCCCCTCAGGTTTCTTTTCATTATCACCACCTTCCTGCTGTCACCCGCCACATTACGGGCACTCTGGATGATGGGTTTATCGGGGCGAAAATGAGCAGGTTAATTGCCGGAACACCTTTGAGACTCGATGGGATTACCGTTATCCCTATAGAAAAGGTAGATGTCTGCGGCAGGACTATGAAACCCGGGTACTGGCTTTATGGTTCCAAAAAAGCGGAAGCCATTGTCATTTGCGATTTGCAGGGTATCAGAGCCTTTGACATGCAAGCCAATGAATTGTCCCTGAAGAGACTTATGAGGGAAGTGAACGGTTTAAATGTGCTATTAAAGAAGCAGGCAGATTCCGGATGAAATGATTGACATTGGATATGGGCTGGCCTGGCTATCTTTTCGGACCTGCGCATTATTTCTCGATATTTCTCGTAGAAGCAAGTTTTACTACATATTTCTTCTATACTGCCCCCCGACCTCGAACAGGGCCTGGGTAATCTGCCCCAGGGAACATACCCTGACCGTATTCATGAGTTCGGCAAATATATTTTCTCCTGCCAGGGCCACCTTCTGCAAATGCTCCAAAGCAGCAGGAGCCTCCTTTTCGTTCCGCTTGTTGAATTCCGCAAGGCGTCTGAGCTGGGATTCCTTCTCCTCTTCGGTGGCCCTGGAAAGCTCCAGGGATTCGGAGAGCAATTCCCCTCCGGCATGAGGGTCCCGGAATGTATTGACGCCTATGATGGGAAGCTTCCCTGCATGTTTCAGTTGCTCATAGTAAATGGATTCCTCCTGTATCCGGCTTCTCTGATATCCGGTTTCCATAGCGCCCATAACGCCACCCCGCGCGGTGATCCGGTCAAACTCCGCCAGGACCGCCTCTTCCACCAGCCGGGTGAGTTCTTCGCAGATAAAGCTCCCCTGATGCATATTTTCATTCCTTGTCAGGCCCCATTCCCGGTTGATGATCATCTGGATGGCCAAAGCACGTCTGACGG
>JBLIRM010000018.1:0-25823 GCA_049472295.1 bacterium
AATTATTAAAAATTGTATATAATTATATTGGGATATTTCCTGGCCTGAATAAGACAGGGAAACCAGTTAAAATCCCAAGCACCTCGGAACCCAAAAGACATTTTCATTAAGAATATTCAAGTATTCAAGCCTTAATCACTAAAATTCCTGGCGGAAAGGAATGGCTGATATAACTAATGAATGAAAGAGATGAAAACGTCAAAATCTTAATCATGGGATTTCTTTTAGCGATCTCCGTTATCTCCACTTACTATTTTCATCTCTTGTTTAAAACATCAGTTTTGTTCACACATTTCTTTTATGTGCCGATCATTCTGGCATGTATCTGGTGGAAGAGAAAAGGGATTCTTATATCCGTCTTCCTGGCAGGAAATCTACTTTTTAGTCATGTCTTTTATGAATGGCATTTAATGGACACCCATGATATTTTGAGATCTGTCATGTTTATTGTGGTTGCCATTCTGGTTGTCGAGCTTCGGGAGAAGAATGAACAGGCTGAAGAGGAAACCAAACTTGCCTGTGAAAAAATCAATCAGATTTTTCGAACGACAGGCAACGGCCTGCGGGTGATTGACAGAAATTACAATATGATCCAATTCAATGATGGTTTCTTGAGCCTCTTGGGTCTCAGCAGGGAGGAGGTGTTGGGCAAAAAATGTTACGAGGTCTTTCGCGGGCCGCTTTGTCACACGAAAGGTTGTACCTTGAAGCAGGTGCTCGGAGGGGAGGAAAGGGTCGAATGTGATATAGAAAAGGAAAGAAATGACGGTGCCAAACTGTTCTGTATCCTCACAGCAACACCCTTGCGAGGGCCAAAGGGTGAGGTTGTGGGTATTGTCGAGGACCTCAAGGATATTACCGACCGCAAGATCGCAGAAGAGGCCCTGAGAGAAAGCGAAGAGAGATTTCGTTCATTTGCAAATAACTTCAAGGGTATCCTTTTTCAGGCGGATTTGAATTTCAAGCCCATATTCATTAATGGGGCTGTGGAGGCCATTACCGGATATAAAGAAGCTGATTTAATTGCAGAAAAACCAAGACTGGATCAGATCATCCATAAGGATGATCTGCCGAAAATCTATGAAACATCCAGAAAGTTGAGAACAGTCCCGAACTATTCAGCGGAGAGGGTATATCGCGTCTTATGTCATGACGGGCGGATTCGATGGGTAGAAGAGATTATTCAAAATATCTGCGATGAATCCGAGAAACCCATACTGATCCAGGGCGTAATTTACGATATCACCGAGCGAAAGGAAACAGAGAAGGCATTAATCAAAAGTGAGGAACGTTTTCTGCAGGCACAAAAAATGGAGGCCATCGGAAGGCTGGCTGGTGGGGTGGCACATGATTTCAATAACCTTTTGACTATTATCACTGGTAACAGTGATCTCCTTTTGGATGAACTGGATAAGGATGATCCCAAACGAAACGATATCGAAGAGATATACAAGGCAGGGGAGCGTGCCACGGGATTGACAAGGCAGCTTCTGGCTTTCAGCCGCAGACAGATGCTTCAGCCAAAGGTCCTGGATATTGATGCCGTGGTGGGGGAAACCGAGAAGATGCTAAGGCGCCTTATCGGCGAGGATATTGAGTTGGTCACGATCCTCGGGCCGGCTTTGGGACGCGTCAAGGCCGATCCCGGACAGGTGGTTCAGATCATTATCAATCTGGCCGTCAATGCCCGTGATGCCATGCCCAAAGGGGGACGTCTCACCATAAAAACAGAGAATGTGATCCTGGATGAAGACATGTGTAAGGTCATTCCGGAGAGCCGACCCGGAGGATTTATCTGTCTTGCCTTTGAGGATACCGGTGTTGGCATGGATAAGGCCACACTGAATCAGATCTTCGAGCCCTTTTTCAGTACCAAGGGCCCGGGCGAGGGGACCGGACTCGGATTGTCCACGGTGTATGGCATTGTCAAACAGCACGACGGATTTATCAATGTATATAGCGAACCGGGACAGGGCTCCACATTCAAGGTTTACCTGCCGATTTTATCCATAAAACAGGAAAGAACATCCAAAGGGATTTCTGCGCTCGAAAGATTTCAGGGCCACGGTGAGAGGATCCTGCTTGTGGAGGACGAAGAGGGGGTCCGAAAATTTGCCAAAAAGGCCCTTAGCAAGAATGGTTATGAAGTCCTCGAGGCCACAAATGCCCAGGAGGCGCTCAATCTTTTTGAGAAAGAGAAGGGGGCCTTTCATCTGGTATTGAGTGATGTGGTTTTGCCCGATCAGAATGGCATACAATTGATTGATCAGTTGTTGTCAAGAAATCAGGAACTCACCGTGCTTTTAAGCAGTGGTTACAGTGATCAGAAGTCTCAATGGCCCGTTATATATGAAAGAAATTTTCAGTTTCTCAAGAAACCATATAACACACTAACCCTTCTTCAGGCCGTTAAGGATGCCCAAAAAAAAGGACGGGTGACCAACAAAAAGTAAGATTCCGATTCACGCTATCCTTTCATCACTCCTCTCTTGGAGTCCTATTATAAAACCCAATGCATCAAACCTGATCAGAGCATTGCAATATTTATTGACATTAACGCCTATTTTTATCATGATAGTATTCTATTTTTATAAATTGATTCATAAGGTTGGTGGATCTGGGATTCAGGGAGCAAACATTCTTGCTGCTTTGGCGGCGCCACGAAGAATGAAAATAAGGTTCTATTTTCGAGACATATACAGGGAAAATGGGTTCAGAAGGGATCTATAAATGATCTTAGGGAAAAAGGTTGTGGTGGTGATGCCGGCCTATAATGCAGCCGAGACCTTGGAAAGGACCTACCATGAGATTGACCGCAACCTTGTGGATGAGATTATTCTTACCGATGATTGCAGCTCGGATAACACCCTCCAGGTGGCCAGGGATCTGGATCTGATCGTAATGGCCCACAGACGCAACAGGGGTTACGGGGCAAATCAAAAGACCTGTTATAAAAAGGCATTGGAGATCGGTGCTGACATTGTGATCATGGTTCACCCTGATTACCAGTATACCCCCAGAATCATCCCTTCCATTGCCTATCTTCTTTGCACGGGATTTTATGATTATGTTCATGGATCCAGGATGCTGGGTAGAGGGGCCATCAAGAATGGTATGCCCATATATAAATATATTGCCAACCGTGTGTTGTCGACCTTCCAGAATCTGGTCCTTGCTCAGGGTCTGTCGGAATATCATACCGGCTATCGAGGATTTACCAGAGAGGTGCTTGAGATCCTGCCTATCCTTGAAAATAGTGATGATTACCTCTTTGACAATCAGATACTCTGTCAGATCATATATTTTGGTTTTCGAATCGGTGAGGTCAGTTGTCCTGCCCATTATTTCTCTGAGGCATCCTCCATCAGTTTTTTCCGAAGTTGTAAATATGCGTTCGGTGTCATTAAGACCACTTTTCAACTGATGGGTCAGAATCTGGGTGTTTATAAGACACCGATTTTCAATGCAAATGGGAAAAGGTTGATCGATCTTTCAGATAAAGAAACGGGCTAGGCATGGCTTCAACGGATCCGAAATGCAGGTTGTGCGGTGCGTCATCTTTTGATACGCATGTCCGTTTCCCTGATCATCGTATCTCAATCCTGAAATGCCGCAGATGTGGTCTCATGGTCAGTCATCCCTTCCCTGACCCGGATAAGATTCACCATAAATATCAGGGGGATTTTTATTCAGCCGAGGGACAAAGATTCAAAGGGTGGGCTGAGAGCCTTTCCCGCTTTTTTCGGATCAGAAGGGCAGTAATCGTTGATAAGCAGTTCGGACCGAAAAAGGCCATATTGGATGTGGGCTGTGGCAGGGGTCTCATGATTCATGAACTGAAAAAACGGGGTTGGGATGTATCCGGCACCCAGATATCAAAAACAGCCGCAGAGCATATTCGCAGAACCCTCGGTATTGATTGCTTTGTAGGGGATCTGACCCTGTCACCATTTCCCGGGGCTGCTTTTGATATGATTACCATGTGGCATGTGATGGAACATCTCCCGGATCCCTTTCTTTATCTTTCCTATTGTCGGAGGCTTTTAAAATCTCAGGGATATCTCCTTGTGGAGGTCCCCAATGCAGCCAGTTGGTCTGCCAAGGTCACCAGGGATGCATGGATGGGCTGGGACCCTAACCACCATCTTTATCATTTCACGCCAGTCACCTTGAGTCTGGCTTTGAAAGAAGCAGGATTTCTTCCGCTCAGGTGGGGGGATTTTTCCTGGGAGTATGGTCCCTTTACCACCCTGCAAAGTCTTTTGAATTTAACGGGGCAAAGAGAGGCCCTTTTTTCATCCCTGAAGATTAACGGGGGCGGGTCCTGTTTCAGAAAGGGATTGGATCAGGGCAATCTGACAGTTTTTGCAAAGGCCCTTCTGTTCGTTATGCCTGCACTCCTGATTTCCCTTGCTTCCTCCGCATGTGCCCACGGCGAGGTGATTCGGGTGCTGGCCAGGCCAAAGGATATGACTCCGGATTGAGATTGACCGATAAGGAAGAAAGGAGATCACATCAAATCGGGTTTAGAGGGGACACATAACTGATTAAAAAAAGCACGGATATCCTGATTGCCGGTGCCGGGATTGCCGGCTGTGCCGCAGCTCAAACATTGCAGGCCAGTGGGAAGGACTACCTCCTCCTGGAGAAGAATGTGGAGCCTGGCGGTCTGACACGTTCCATAAGCCTCGGAGATGCATGTTTTGACTATACCGGACACTTCATGCATCTTTTCAGATGTGAGAGCCCGGCTGCATTGCCATTTGCCCATCAGACCGATGAGGAATGGCAGTTGATCGAACGAAAATCAGTGGTATTTATGGAAGGCGGGATTATCCCTGCGCCGTTTCAGTACAATCTCTTCTATCTGCCCAAGAATATCGGTAAGGGATGTCTGGATGCCTTTCATGCCAGACCCAGGCTTTCAAAAGCAAACTCCTTTAAGAAATATCTAATTTCAGGTTTCGGGCAGGGGATCTGTGATCGTTTTCTCTTTCCTTACAATGAAAAGATCATGGCCTGTGCCCTGGATGAAATCTCCACGGATGCGGTCAAAAGGTTTTTCCCCGCACCTGATGAGGAAAAAATTGAAATGGGATATCTCAAAGAGGGGGCCAATCTGAATACCGGTTATAATTGTCGTTTCTGGTATCCAAGGAGGCAGGGCATCGGACTTTTGGCCCAGGGTCTGGCAATGGGCCTGGAAGCCCTGCATACCGGTTGTCCGGTTGAACGGATCGACCTTGATTCGCAGCGTGCTTATACGGGCCTGGGTGAGATACGATATAATAAGTTACTGACATCTCTGCCGTTGAAGGCATTTTGTCATATGACATCCGATCCCTCACTGCACCAATTGGCCGGTTCATTGAGGCACACCCGCGTTTTCTGTCTCAATTTACTCATCAATGGTGATCTGCCCGATGTCTTTGCCGGTTGTCATTGGATTTATGTGCCGCAAAAGGAACTTCCCTTCTATCGGGTCGGGATCTATTCTCATATCTCTTCGCAAATGAGTCCCAAAGGCACAACCGCCCTTTATGTGGAGAGTGCCTTCCCGGATGATCAACCTTTGCCCGGGATGGATCGGATCCTGGATGACATCCTTTCCTCTCTGGAAAGACTGGATTGGGTTCGAAAAGGGGATTGTCTCCTTCTATCCGCCAACTGGATTGACTTTGCCTATGTGAATTTTAACCATCCCCGGCAGAAGAGCGTTCAGAGAATCCTGGAAATCCTTGGAGATCACAAGGTTTATCCCATCGGTCGTTATGGACTCTGGGATTACATCAGTATGGAGGATACTATCCTCTCCAGTGTTGAAACAGCCAGGATGTTATCGTAGGCTTACCTATTCAAGCTTCATAAAAGTAACAGTTCGCAGCATTTCCTTATTGTCATTGCGAGGAGCTGAAGGCGACGTGGCAATTTCAAAAAAATGATTGCTTTGTTTCCCCCCCACGCTTCGCTCGGGGCTTCGATTCACCGCAATGACTCGCAATTGCAAATAGCGTGAACGGTTACTCATAAAACACCATACCTGCAAAGGTCACGATAGAGCCCTGATCGTCAACAATGCTATGTTTATAGTCAAGTAGCCTTCCCTCCGAAGGGGGAATTAGGTCGAGCAGGGCAGTCAGCGGGGGAAATCCGCAGATCCTGCGTTTATCATGTTCTTGCATCATATGATCCAGAAATCCTTTTTTATCCTGTCTGGCAATCATCTCCAGCATCTCCTGATCTTTTCTGAAGCAGGCATCCAGAGCGTAACGATCCAAAGGCCTGGGATCACCGAACTTCACCCCCATATGAGCAAGGTCTGCACTGGCAATGATACAGACGGATTGATCATAGTCCGCAATGACGCTCCTGAGGGATTCGATAAATCCCTTGTAAATAGCCTTTTCCAAAGCGTTCGAGGATAAGGATTCGGGTGTGAAGGCACATAGAATCGGACAGATGTTCAGGGGAGGTCTTTTCGCCCCGAAGCCTTCCTGGATAAACTGCAGAAAGAGGATCTGAAACTCGATGGTGTGTTCGGACCGGTGTAAAAAGGATTCGGTATAAAGATCGGATCCGTAAGCCTTGCTGAGTAATCTCATGAAATTTTTATCACAATTGATTGTCCCAAGTGGGGTTTGGAATGATTTGTCTGTGAGGGCAAAAAGCCTGTTGACTCCGGCGTGGCAGGTCCCGAGGATGATAAACAGATCCGGCCACATGGATGACCTGATCAGTTCGGAATATGCCCAGGCAAAACAGGGGCCTCCGGATGAAAGATCGATATGCGGGGCCACCAAACCGGTGACCCTTTTCGATGTCTCCCGGCATGCAGGGAATCCCGGACCCTTCTCGGATGTGAAGTATTGGGTCAGTTCCTCCCTCAATTTTTTTGGATCTGAAGCATAACTCAGTCCAGAATAAAATGCAGGCCGCACCTGGGCACTCAGAAATGCCTGTTTGATCCTTGCCTCAAATTCGTGGAATCGCGCGGAATCCAGAAAAAGATAATGGTCGAGTTTTTGGAGGAATTCGATGAGATCTTCCTTGAAAAGGAGATCCCCGCAATGCCTTGTATATTGCGCCTGTATGTCCAATAATGTATGATTGCCATCCAGATAGGGCAGTAAGGTGACATATTCCCATGGGATTAGGAGGGGCTTGTCGCTGATCTTCCGGGGGTCGTGCAGACAGCCCATCCTTTTGTTTTCAACCATGACAGGGAAGAATTGAACTGCTCTTAATTTCGGGTTTTCCATAAGTTAAATGATTTTCATTTGATCATTGTCAACAGATCCAGAGGGCTGTTGATTGTCAGGTCCGGTATCAGATCGCGCCTTTGTCCGAAACCATAGGCAGCCCAGCATGTTAATATCCCTGCATTCTTTCCGGCCAGGATATCGGTATAATGATCCCCGATATGGATGGCCTCTGTTTCCGAAACAGCCGATTCTTTTATGATCTCGCATATGGCATCCGGTGAGGGTTTTTTGGGCCAGCCATCATCCCCTGATATAACCAGATTAAATCGATTGCGAATGCCCAGGCCTTCCAGGATGGGGATCGTAAATTCTCTGGGTTTGTTGGTCACGATTGCCAGGAATCGGCCTTTAAAGCAGTCCATAACCGCATCAATACCCTGATAACAGGTTGTCTTGTCCAGAAGATGCTTTTTATAGTCCGTTCTGAAGATCCGGATCCCTGACTTGACTTTTTCTTCATGTCCTTCCAGGGCTTGAGAAATCAACCGATAGACGCCCTCACCAAGCATTGAGGAAATGACCTCCAGTTTTTTGGTCGGGAATCCCATGGCATTAAGGGTGCGATTGACTGAATTGGCAATATCTTCCTTTGAATCGATCAAAGTCCCATCCAGATCAAAGATCAGTGTCTTTATCATGCATCGCCTTTCATGAGTCCGTATTCATAACCTTTCATTCATAATCTTTACAAATGGGCTGTTCATTAGGATAGCATATTTTGATTTCTTGTAGAATATCCGTTTTTAAGTATCTCAAAGCTTGACATTTGGTATTTGTGTTATAAAATAGCCTTATTTATTACGAAGATAATCTTAGAATGAAAATAGGAAAGGGGGTGACATTCTATGGCAGCCCTATGGGCGGTTTTAGGGGGTATTATAGCCATGTTTCTGGGCGTTATCGGGCTTATTTATTGGTGGGCCTATTTCCTGAAGGCACTGGCAGCAATGCTTCCGGTTGTTTTTATCTTTGGCGGTACAATCGCATTATTCATAGGTATAAGTGAGATACGAGATTCTCTCAGAAGTAAGGACGATACAGATTTCTCTGACTTTAAAACAGAGGATAAAGAAGAAAAGAGCGAAGCTGAGGAAAAGCCTGCGGATTCTAAAGAAAAGTCCAAAAAGACCTCCAAGAAATAATAAGCCCGGTTGAATCTTAAGGAATGACCTCAAAGGGTGCCATGAAAAGTGGCACCCTTTTTTAGTAATATCTGTTGAGACTGTCGAAGAAGTCAAAATTTAGGATTTTAGGATCTGCAGTATCTTGATTTTATTGCTTAGGATTTTTGGAAATTTGCAAAAAAAGGAAATTTTTCTACAGTCTCGTTAGGTTAAAACGAGAATCGCTTTTGCGAATCCGTCATCATTGATGGTCTCGTAAAAGGTCATGTATTGAGTCATTGCGAGGAGTGAAGCGACGAAGCAATCTAATAAATACAAATAGATATGCACGCCTGAGATTGCTTTGCTTCGCTCGGAATGACATTTTTGGGACTTTTTACGAGGCTATCATCATTGACATGTTCATTTATTTTTGTTATCTATACCATTAATTTTTGGGATTTACTCATTTTTTTTCATACACAAAATGGACTATATAAAACTTTTAAATCTCCAGGCAGAACCATTTTCCAATTCTCCGGATCCATCTTTTTTCTTTCTTTCCAGGACCTATCAAGATTGTCTGCAGAACCTGGAAATCTCCATCCGTTTGAGACGGGGATTGAATCTGGTGTTAGGGGATATCGGCACAGGGAAAACGACCCTCAGTCGGGCCTTAATTCAGCAGTTTCAATCCGAAGCGGATCAGTTTCTGTTTCATCTCATATTGGATCCCTCCTTTAAAACAGAACAGGAATTTCTCTATACATTGATCATGGGGTTTGGTATCAATCCTCCGGCCAAGAAAAACCTATTTGCTTACAAGGAGGCCATTCGTCAATTTCTGCTCACAGAGGGCCTGCAAAAGGGGAGGGTGGTGGTCCTGATTGTGGACGAAGGACAGAAATTGAACGATGTATGCCTTGAATTGTTAAGGGATTTACTTAATTTCGAGACCAATCAATTCAAGCTTCTGCAGTTGATCATCATGGCCCAGAAGGAGTTCCACGAGAAGATCAAGGATAAACGGAATTTGACTGACAGGATCAATACCTTTTACACCATCAGGCCACTGGATAAAAACGAGACCCGGGACATGATCCAGTTTCGTCTTGGAAAAGCAGGGTGGGTCCAGAATCACTCCCTTTTTTCTTCAAAGGCCATGGATAGGATCTATCATTATAGTAGAGGATACCCTCGCAGGATTATCACGATTTGCCATCATTCCTTGTTAATGATGCTTGTCAAAAAGGCGGATATTGTGGAACCGGAAATGGTGGAACATGCCGTTTCCCAGTTATATGAGTTCAGTGTAGATGGGAACGGAACAGAAGATGGTGTCATCTCGGATGCGGATCTGCCATACCGATCCGGACACAGACTGAATTGGACAAGCCTGAGGGATCTGTTCCCTTTTGATCGTTTATTAAACCCGGTACTTTCTACCATACTCATCTTTATCCTTTTTTTGACCCTGCTCTGGGCCACAAGAAATATGAAATGGTCTAACTTTAATGATAAGAACGCAATTGTGGAGCAGCCTGCTGTAACTGCCGAGGACAGTATCGAATCCTTTCCTGTGCATGCCTATGAAAACAAGGACATGCCGGAGTCCGGAAGGTATGACTATGATATCTCCGAATCCCCCTTTTTTAATGATGAGAAAGAAGGGCATGGGACCTCTGAATCAAGGATCTTAACCTCTATGGTGGTTGCAGAGGGTGACACAATATTCAACCTGGCAGGAAGGGTGTATGATATTCGTATCAACCGCGCCGTTTTGAATCAGATTCGGCTGGTTAATCCCCATATAATCGATCTCGATCATATTGAAGTCGGGGACCGGATATTTTTCCCGAGATTGGCCTTTCAAGATTTAGTGGAAACATCCCCTGGAACTTTTGTTCAACCATAAACCTATCGGGAATTTTGCATAGGCGATGAAGACGGATAAGGATTTAAATGCAACGAACCAGTTGATCAAGGTGATTCGAGGGGAGGCATATTCCATCCCTCAAGAAAGGCCTTCTCAGAAGGAGGGGCCCGTTGAGATCCAAAGAGTGCATCCGGGATGGTGGATCGGAGGGAAGATTTTTAGTCTTATTCTTATTGTGGCATGCATGATCATCTTTACCTTTTTGAGTGTCTCCTACCTTTCACGAGATATAAAGGATCTTGAAAGCAGGCAGGATAAGCTTGCAGGTTTTCATCGTCAGATCATGGTCCCTTCCGAGATCAGTATATTATCCAAAAAAAATGAAGAATTGGCTGCAAGCATCGATGCCATTTCCTCTGTTTTCTCTGCTCAAAGGCCTTATGTATCAAGTCTGATCAAGGAAATTTCGCATATTTTCCCCAAGAACTGTTTCTTGAATCGATTACAGATTTATATTCCTCCGGAGGAGTTATCAGAACACAAAACCACCCTGACGATCGAGGGAACCCTTGCAGAAAATGCATTACTCGGAGGTGTTGATTTGTCCCAGGTTTTAAGGTCCATAGAGGCTTCCCCGCTCTTTGCACAGACAAGAGTCGGTTACCAGGACAAATCCATTCTTTTCAATTACCGGACAGTCGACTTTCAGATCGATTTTTCACTGGAATGACAAATAGCAGCCGCCATTCAAAGATCAGGAAGATATGGTTCCCCCTGCTTCTATCTTTTTTGATCCTTTTTTACGTCCTTTGGTGGTTTGTTTTCTTATACACCCCCTATTGCAGGAAAAGGGATACCCTTAGACCGCAGATTCTTGCCCTGGAGCAAGAAATTGATCACAAGAAGACCGATTTAAAGGAATTCAAGATGACCGAGGAGCGTCTCAATATTTCCATGGCGCCTTTCAATCTTATCCGATCAAGACTGCCGCACATTAAAGACCTAAAAAAATTCATAGCACATCTGAAAAAAAGGGGGATTGAATATCACCTGTTGGTTGATAAGGTGTCGTATGCTCCCCATATATCGCACCCCCCCTATCCTCCGGAAGCCTCAATCCAGCCTGTAAATATGACATTTGAGTTGAAGGGTGATTTTCTGTCGATCGGAGGATTTATCCAATATCTGGATGAGGAGGAGCGACATTTTTGTCATTTGAGAAACGTCAGCATGAAGAGATCCTCTGACCGCAATTATAATGTTTGGGCGCAGATCAAGATGGCGGTTTTCTGTCAGAAGGAAGAAGGGGGAAGAGATGGTGTCTTCTAAGAAATGGCACCTTCTTGGATTGTTCCTCATATTTACTCTGATAATTTTCATCCTATTTTTTGGATACAGAAAAAGGAAGGCCCCCGAATCAGGGCAGGGAGCATCAAAAATGAATGCCCCTGGATCTCAAAAAGACAAGATGAAGGATGTAACAATAAAGACAAAAGAAGATGCCAGTCTTTCCACACAATTAAAACTTTTGAACCGTCCCTGGGGACGGGATCTCTTCAGCCTCGATTCTCTGAAAACCAAGGGTTTTAAAACCCCTGAATCCTCTCTCCCCGGATTGAGGTCAACCAATGACAGGCTATTGGACATCAATTTGACCGGGATTGTTTTTTTTGATAATCATTACATGGCCCTGATCAATGATACGGGGGTCAGGGAGGGGGACATCATTCTTGGTTTTAAGGTGTTGAAGATAAAAAGGGACTATATTGTTTTGCTGGACGGCTCGGGTGATTACTATACCCTTGATTTAAAATAAAGGTATAATCAAACTGATTTTATATGGATTATAGACCGGTTCAGGCTAAAAACCAATGTTTTTAAAATACTCCGTGTTCTCTGTACCCTCTGTGGTAATATTTTTAAACCACAGAGAGCACGGAGGACACAGAGTTAATCAACTTGTTCTGAAAACAGTTTGATATTACAAATAGAGATATTTAGAAACTGATTTTTTTTTGGGCTTTTTACAGGGTTGTCAAGAGGATTTGAGGAAGATATGGAAGAAGAAAAGATCTCCTGGAATTATATCATTTTTACAGCAATCATAGGGGTCCTGCTGCTCCTTAATTGGATCGGGATCTTTCGTACACTTTTCGGGGTCAATACAGCGATTTTTCTCACACTGATCGGCGGTTATAAGATCTTTTACAATGCTTTGAGTGAGCTGTTTGAGAGGAGGATCTCGGTTGATCTGGCGATCGGCATTGCCGCCATAGCGGCCTTGGCCATAAAGCAGTATCTGGCCGCTGCAGAGGTCATCTTTATCATGCTCATCGGTGAGGCCCTGGAGATGTATGCAGTGGACAAGACCCGATCGGCGATCAAAAATCTTGTGGAGCTGGCTCCTAAAACGGCCAGGGTCATAAGGGATGGTAAAGAACAGGAAATCCCTTTGGAGGCCATCAGGGTCGGAGAGACGGTCATATGTAAGCCGGGTGAAAAGATCCCGGTGGATGGCACAGTGACCCATGGGGCATCCTCTGTGGATCAGAGCCCCATCAGCGGTGAATCCATTCCTGTTGAAAAACATGTGGGTTCGGAGGTCTTCAGCGGGACCATCAATCAACTGGGCCTTCTGGAGATCGAGGTTGAAAAGGTCGGAGAGGGGACACTCCTTTCAAAGATTATTCATCTGGTGGAGGAGGCCCAGGAGAAGAAGGCCCCCTTTCAAAAGACAGCGGATCGTTATGCAGTATATTTTGTACCCACCATTCTCTTCCTTGCGGTCTTGACATTCCTTCTGACCAGCGACTGGATCCGAGCGGTTTCCGTTTTGATTATCGCATGTCCCTGTGCCCTGGTGCTTGCAACGCCCACAGCTGTGGTGGCAGGAATCGGCCGGCTTGCCAAGGGGGGTATACTGGTCAAGGGCGGTGCATATTTAGAGGCCATCGGAAAGATTGACACACTGGTTCTGGACAAAACCGGCACCGTGACCCTGGGGCAGCCAAGGATAATTGATATCAAGCCCCATGGAAAATACAGCAGGGAAGGGGTATTGGAACTGGCCGCCGCAGCGGAGAACTGTTCTGAACATCTCCTGGCCCATCTCATTGTGGAGAAGGCCAGGGAGGAAGGGATTGCAATCCACAAGGCCGATTCCTCCCATGTGATTCCGGGCAAAGGGATCATCATCAATATTGGCAAAAAAAGGATTATTGTGGGCAATCAAAGGATCCTGGAGGAAAATGGCGTCAAACTGACCCAGGAAGAAATCCAGGATCTGGACCGGATCGATCAATCGGGTCAGACCCCCATCCTCCTCTCAGAGGGATACCGATTGGCAGGCATTATCAGTATAGAGGATGGTGTCCGTCCTGAGGCTGCATCAACCATCCGTTTTCTGCGGGATATGGGTATTGATGATATTCAGATGTTGACCGGGGATAATCCCAAGGTAGCACGTGTCATTGCCGAGAGGGTCGGGATAGAAAAGGTATGGGCGAATCTGCTTCCTGATCAGAAGGCCGAGCACATCCGGCAGCTTCAATCCCAGGGCCGCAGGGTGGTCATGGTTGGTGACGGCATCAATGATGCCCCCTCTCTTTCCGTGGCGGATGTAGGTATCTCCATGTCAGAGGTGGGCACTGATATTGCCATTGAGGCTGCGGACATTATCTTCATGTCGGATGACCTCTCCAAGCTTCAGGAGACCATCCTGATAGGAAAAAGGACGGTCAAAACCATAAAACAGAATATCTTTTACTTCGCAGTTATATTCAATCTCTTTGCAGTGGCTGCAGCATCCTTTTTTACTTTCATCACGCCTGTTTGGGCGGCCATCGTCCATCAGATCAGCTCCTTTTTGGTTGTAGGAAATTCATTACGGCTTCTCTCCACACAGAAGATCAAACAGGAACTCAAGGAAAAGGGGGGAAGTCTCTGGCGATATTTGGCCCGGGATGTCATGGGAAGCGGAACAAAATGGATGTCTGACCATGAGAGGGATATCCTGAGATACGGGATCCTCCTGCTTGCCCTGATATATGTATTGAGCGGCCTTTATGTCATTCGCCCGAATCAGTTGGGAGTGGTCCAGATCTTCGGGAAAAGGCGCCCGAAGCCTATCAGCTCCGGGCTTCACTATATTCCGCCATGGCCTTTCGGAAGGGTCACAAAACTTTCCAGGAGTGTGGATAGAGTGGAAATCGGATTTCGCAGCCGGATTATACAGGATATGGCATCAGCGGCAAGGAAACCCGGGCAGGTCCCGTCACCTATCGTAGCCTATGAATGGGATATTCAGCACCGCACCGGGGCATATCAGGATGATCCGGCAGAATCACAGGGTTTTACCGGGGATGAGAATTTTATTGAGATGGATACGGTGATCCATTATAGGATCAAAGATCCTGCAGATTATCTGTTTATGATCCGGGGTATCCAGGATGCTGATTCCATTTTGCGTTTTACAGGAAAGTCTACTGTGATACGGATCATTGCCGAAAAGAGCATCGATGATATCCTGACCTCGGATCGGATTGAGATTGAACGGATGGCAGAGGAAAGGCTTCAGGCAATCCTGGATGGGTATCATGCGGGCATTGAGATTGTGGGGGTCTATCTTCAGTCCGTGCATCCGCCCATTGAGGTGGCTGATGCATTTCGAGATGTGGTGAATGCCAACGAAGAAAAAAATCGAAAGATCAATCTGGCGGAGGCATATCAAAGGGAGCAGATCCCTCTGGCCAGAGGAAATGCATTTGCTGCACTGGAGGATGCACATGCATATCGACAGGAACTCATCGATAAGTCCAAAGGGGATGGGAGAAAATTCTCTCTCTCTGCTGGAGAATTCACAGATTACCCCTTGGTCACAAAAGAGAGGCTCTATCTGGAGACCATGGAAACCAGCCTCGCAGGAATCAAGAAATTTGTTGTGGACAAAAAGAGGTCCGGAAAAAGCGGTTTGACCATCTTCGGGCCGAAAGATCTGGAGAGCTTTTTAAATACCCTGATTAAGGGATCGGGAAGTAATGTCCGTAATTCATCAAGAGGAGGCAATATGGGGGGAGGGAATCAATAGACCCATGGAGAATAAAAAGAAGAGATTTTTTAAGATTCTTGCAGTGACCATTGTTCTGATAATGGGAATTCTTTGTTTGTTCATCTGTGACGAAACGCAATTTGTGATTGTCACGTTTTTCGGAAAGCCTGTGCGAACCGTGAGTCAGCCGGGCCTTCATTTGAAGACCTTTCTGCATAGCACTACACGTTTTGACAAGCGGCTTTTGATTTATGATCCCACCCCATCGGAATTTCTCACCATGGATAAAAAGAATGTGGTTGTGGACAGCTTTGCATGCTGGAAGATAATCGACCCGCTCCGGTTTTATCAGACTGCCGGTGATATCGAAGGGGCCAAAAGGAGGCTCTATGATATCATTTATTCGGAGGTGTCGGCTGTGCTGGGGAAATATGATCTTTCAAGCCTCATCTCCATTGATCCCGAAGGGAGCAAAATCGATCAGTTGATGAACATGGTTACAGAGAATTGCAGAAAAAAGGCCGAGGCGAATTTCAGCATCGATATCAAGGACGTCAAATTGAAACAGTTGATCCTTCCGCAGCAAAACAAGCAGAGCGTGTTTGACCGGATGAGGGCCGAAAGGCAAAGGATAGCAAAGATGTACCGGGCGGAAGGTGAGGAGGAGGCCCTGAAGATAAGGGCAAAAACGGATAAAGAGGTCAAGACCCTTCTGTCTGAGGCTTATCGCGAGTCACAGATCATCAGAGGGGAGGGGGATGCGGAATCCATTCAGATCTACGGCAAGGCCTATAACCAGAATCCGGAATTCTATAAATTGCTGCGTACATTAGAGGCCTATCGGAAGTTCCTGGATGAAAAGACCACTTTAGTTATGTCCTCCGATTCGGAGCTCTTGAGATTATTGACTGAAGGAGAAAAGGCCATTTTTTCCGATAAATCCGGGGGCTCCCGCTGATGAAAAAAAGGAATCAGGAAAGGCATATCAGAGGCTTTTGGGGTCATCTCCTGACCTGGGGGAAGTACCTTCTGGTTGTGGCCCTGCTCATTTATCTTTTTTCGGGGTTCTACCGGATCAAACCCTTTGAAACAGGGATACTGCGTTTTTGGGGCCGCGTGGTCAACGATCATGTGGGACCGGGTCTTCACTACACGATTCCTTATCCATTCACACGGCGAGACAAGATAAGAATTCAGGAGAGAAAGCGCATTTCCGTGGGTTTTGAGTTTTCGGACCAGGTGGTGGGGAGGAAATCCAATCCTTTGCAGGGCGAGTTTATAAGCGGGGATGAGAATATCCTCAATCTGGAGATGGTCCTTCAGTATTTCATCATCAGTCCGGTGGAGTATTTATTCATGGTGGATAATCCTGAGGCCCTGATTCGCTCCTTTGCCAAGAAGAACCTGACCCGGATTGTATCGAAGATGCCGGTGGATGAAATTTTGAGAGGTGAAGGCAAGGTCCTGATTCAGGCCGAGGTGCTTCAGGAGACCCAGGCGGATCTCGACCGGATTATGAATCAACGGACATGGGTCCGGATCACTTCCATGAATCTCCAGAATGTCTCCCCACCCCTCGAGGTGGCAGATGCCTTTAAGGATGTGGTCACAGCCCGGCAGGACAGGGACCGGCTCATCAATGAGGCTGAAGGCTACCGCTACGACACCCTTCCCAAAACACGTGGGAGGGCCGAGGAGATGATGCAGCAGGCAGAAACATATAAGCTGGAAAGGATCAATCAGGCAAAGGGGGATTCGGATCGATTCCTGAAGATGGCCGGGGAATACCGCAAAAAAGGGGAGATCACATCCGCCCGGCTTTACCTTGAGACCATGGAGCGCGTCATGGAAAGGATCAACAAGATCTTTGTGCAGGATGCCAAGGATCAGCCGTCCCTTGATCTGAATATCATCGATCTGGAAAAAAGGGAATAACACCTATTTAATTCTATCTGATACACACCTTGCGGACCGGAGAAGATCCGTACTGATTTTGAAGCCCTTGTTCTTTCTACCTCTTTCTTTAATGTTTTGATTTAGTTTTTTTCTCCATTCCTTTTGACCTGACCATCTCGTTTTTGGGTTTATCCTTACTGCAAAATATGACCATGGATTTAATCAAAGACTGATTCTATATCTTTCCTTTTGAATAAGGGATGATCGGATGAAAAAGAAGTGCCTTTTGATCTCACCGCCCGGGGAACTGGATATCTTTCCCAGGGGGATTATGGAGATTGCCACCTTTTTGAATCATCACGGCTGTCCGACCTCCGTCCTGCCTTTGGGCCACTATTATCTAAATATGAAAACCAATTTTTCACTCGATGAATCCCACTTTATCCTTGATGAGATCGGGGATCAGGCCCTTTTTGACATCCTGAAAGATGCCATTCGGGAATTTGATCCCAATGTCGTTGGTGTGAGCAACTGCTATACCATTGACTATGATCATTGCATCAAGATTGTGAGGATGTGCAAACAGATCAATCCCCGCATCATCACAGTGATGGGAGGCCATCATGTCACATTCTGCGATGCGGAGAGTATTCAGATCCCGGAATTGGACATTGTGGTACGGGGTGAGGGTGAGTGGATCATGCGGGATCTGCTTCGGGCGGTGGAGGAAAAAAGGGATTTGGGGGGCATTCAGGGGATCACGATCAAAAAAAATGGCGAAGTGCACAGAAATCCTCCGGCCCCACCTGGAGATCTGGATGAGATCCCACCTGTGGATTTCAAATTATTGCCCAAGGATTTTGTTCAAATATCCAATATCCACAGCATATTAAATCGGGGTTGTGCCTATAAGTGCATATATTGTGCGGAGAAAAAATTTTGGGGCCTGCCGCGCTCTTACTCTAATGAGAAGATTGTTGAAGAGATGAAGGTCCTGGAGAAGGATTACGGGACCCAGGTGCTCGGGCTCCACGAAAGCATGGCGGATTTACGGTCCAAGAGATTTTTTGACCTGTGTGAGTGCATTCAAAAGAATCAGGTGAAACTGAAAAAACGGTTTTATTTCACCACCCGGATTGATTCAGTAACGGATGAGGCCATCGAATGCATGCTGAAAACGAACATCAGTATGCTTGCCGTGGGGATCGAAAATTTTTCTCCCAAGGTGCTCAATATGATGAATAAAAGGCAAAGCTTTGATAATATCCTTATGGGGTGTGAGAAATCCAAGAAGCATCGCATCTGGGTTCATACCTATTGGATCATCGGACATCCCGGGGATGATATCAATGAAGCTGATTATAGCTATAACATGTTTAAGGATTTTTTCGAAAGGGACCTGATCAAGAGTGGAAATGTTTTTATGTTTATTCCCTATCCAGGAACGGATTGTTTTAATCACCCTGAAAAATACGGGATCAGGATATCTTCTTACGACTGGAAACACTGGAGCCGTTGGTCCAAGGAAAGGCTTGTGAGCTGTCTGGAAAATTTCTCAAAGGATGAAATCGTTGCTGCCTATGAGCGGGCCAGAAAAATGCTGGAAGGTTATCGAATCATGAATAAGATTCTGTATCCCCAGTATTTTATTTAGGTTCTGATGGAAAATGGATTTTCATGTGTCTGAAAAAGGGATTTATTGTTTAAAGGATCATATCCTTTGTGCCGTTTGCAGAGACGGCGCCGTGGCCTTTAATGTAAAGGATCGCATGTCATACGAATTGAACCTGACAGGCGCAAGGATACTTCATTTGCTGGACGGGAAAAGGGATATCAAGGATGTCATCCATGACTTTGCGGGTCTTTACGAATATCCTGAAGACCTGGTTAAAGAGGATGTCATGGACTTTTTAAAAAATCTTATGGAACGGGGTTGTATCCATGTTAAATGAGAATGGGCAAATCCATATCAAAGAAGTCGTCATTCTGAGGGAAGAGGATGATGGGGCCTTTTTGTTTGATCCGGATTCCGGTCGGATATGTTATTTGAACGAGATAGGAACCATGGTATGGAGGTTGTGCCAGAAGAACAGTATTCCCGGGCAGTTGGTTGATCTGATATGTTCGGATTTTCCGGAGATTTCCCGGGAACAGATCTCTCAGGATTGTATGCAGTTCCTTATGGAACTCCAGAGATTGGAATTCCTTTCCATCAACGCATAACAAAACGATAGACATATCGCTTCGATAAGGGGCACCGGGAGCCGGGGTCTTGAGCAGGCAGGAATCGATCCTCTGGAAGAGGACCCATGGGGCCTTTTGTTTGATACGATATGTCGGGGACAGGATCACATGAAGGTCTATTCAGCACCTCAGAGAGTGACCCTCAATATCACCAATCGATGTAATCTGGACTGCCTCTATTGTGCGGTTTCGTCCACAAAGAATGCCCCTGGGGATTTGAGCCTGGAGGAATGGAAAAGGGTCATTGATGAGATGGCAGGGATCAAGGTTTTCCATATCAAGTTTTCCGGAGGGGAGCCTTTCATCAGCCCGGATTTCGGTGCCATCCTGGAATACATCTTTCATCTCCATTTTCGCATCTCCATCAATACTAACGGGACACTCCTGGATGAAGACATCATCAGCCTCATTTCAAGGTCCGGACGATTGGACCACATCCAGGTATCCCTGGATGGTGCTGATGCCCTGGTGCATGATTTGATCCGAGGGAAGGAGACCTTCGATAAGATCATGGAAGGCCTTCCATTGTTACAAAAATGGTCCGTTCCCTTCAGCTTTTTTGTGGTGGTCAGTAAAAATAATAAAGACCATCTTAGGGAGATTGTGGCGCTTGCAAAGGATACGGCCGCCTTTCAGGTCTCTTTCTCTCCCCTCCTGCCCCAGGGAAGTGCCCTGGGTCATCTGGATGACCTTTTCCTTTCATTCGAAGAACGCAAATCAGTGGAACAGAGATTGCGGGAGTTGAAGAGGGAATTCCCGAATCTGGTCGGCGGATCTTATATCCAGGGTATCCGGATGATGGATGCCATTTCCGGAATGGATATGTCTCATCTTATTTCCGGAGAATCTAACAGGATATCGAGCTGTGGCGGAAGCATCAAGGAATGTTCCATACGGCCCGATGGCGAAGTGATTCCGTGTGATCGCCTCTGGGATTACCCCGTAGGAAATGTGCGAGAGGCGACTCTGCAATCCATCTGGCTCGATTCGGATGGTTTTCGTCATTTTAGACGGCGATACACCCGAACCATGGATTCTTTCAATGAATGTAAGGGGTGCCGGTACATAACCATGTGCAAGGGGGGATGCCCTGCAATCCCGTTCAATATGGGAAAGGGGATCGAGGGTTGGGACCCGGAATCCTGTTATAAGGTGTTTACCGGAGAGAAAAGGGGTTATATCCGGCTTCCATGTTGAACATAGTTCGATGATCCGATAATGCAAAGGATTTTACATGAAAAATTTTAACTAATTATCTCTTTTTAAGAACTTTTATCCTTTGTTGTTATCCATAGATCATGGGTGTTAATTTTTCATTACCATTTGGGGTATCCAAAAAATGGATCAGACATTCAATATCCGAATCGGAGGGGAACCCTTTCAGATCCATGCACAGCAGAGCCATCATCGAACCCTGAAAAGAATCCTCGGTGATTACAAGGCAAACCCCTTTGAAGATAGCTGTAAGATCAGAGTAATCCCTTACACGCATCGTCGAAGATTTCTTTGGCCGCAGCCCGAACTCGAGAGGTTCCGTGCCTTTTTGGTCAAGGTGCATGCCCGATTTCCTGCAAATGGCACTGAGGAGAATTCGGTCCGGTTTACCCTCAGGATATTGCAGTATCTGAATCCGAAGGATGAGCCGATCAGATGCATCGTCAATTTTCTGGATGATATGCACGCTTTGATCTATACAAGGTTGGGATTCAATCTCTATTTTTTTGATATAAACACCAGAACCGCCTTTTTTTTTATCAAGTCCGGGAGTGGACGACTTGGGATTTTGGACGGCATGATCCGCCGATTCGATCTCAAAGGATCCGGAGGGGAAGACATTCTGAACGGATTGATGTTTGTTCTTTCGCATCAACTGATATGGCATGATGGATTACTGCTTCATGGTGCAGCCATACGGAAGGAAGGGGATGGCGCGCTCTTCCTGGGATTATCCGGTGCCGGAAAGTCCACTATTGCTGCCCTGTGTGCGCCTGATGTATGCTTTTCCGATGATGGGGTGATCCTTAAAAAGGAAGGAGATACCATATGGGCCTATCGCTCTCCTTTTACCCAGATAAGACATGCCATGAAAAATTTCACCCTTCGGAAAGGGAGCATTCAGAAGGGCTTCATTTTGGAAAAGCATGATGCAAACAGATTGATTCCGGCCAAGCAGCATGAAATCATGCTAGAGATCCTCAGGCACTTCATTCATTTTTTCAAGTTTATGAACGATAAAACAGCAGAAAAGGCCTTTTATCTGGTCAGGGATATTGTGGATTGCCTTCCGATTTATCGTTTGCAGTTTACAAAAAACAGGGATATATGGCATGATATACGGCAAATATGGGAGAGAGAGGAGAGCAATGAAAAAGGGAGATGAAAAACCGAAAAAGCAGTATGAACCACCGCAGGTGAAGGAGATCGGAGGGGATTTTGAACAGGCGTTTGGCATATCCAATTGTGTGGCTGGCGGGGCATTTGTTTCAAGTTGCTCCGGCGGTGGCACTTTCGGGCTGCCCTGCGGACTCGGGGCATCTCCTTCGGGGTCGGGTTGCAGCGTCGGTTTGAGTGACCAGGCCTGTGCTACCGGAGGTGGTGACACAGGGGCCTGCAGTATGGGAACCGGGGGTTGAATGCTATCGGAAAGAAAGGAATATCCTTTACGCTCCATATATTTCTATCCCACGGAATCATGTAATCTGAGATGTATCCATTGCTGGATACATCCGGCCTTTGCCCCTAATGACAAAATCTATGAGTCACAGAACAATGCAAATGTCTCTTTGGATGTGTTGGAGAAGACCATACGGGAGGCACTTCCCCTGGGTTTATCCCATATAAAGTTTACAGGAGGAGAACCATTTCTGAATCCTGATCTTTTCACCTACCTCGATTGCTTCTCCCGATTTGGTCTCACCTTCAGCTTTGAAACAAACGGCACCTTGCTCACCAAAGATACGGTCAAGAGACTGAAGAGATATCATCTGACGAAGATCAGTGTGAGCCTTGACGGCAGTAAACCTGAGGTACATGATAATATCAGGGGCATCAAGGGAAGTTTTGAAAAAGCGGTCAGGGGTATTAGACTCCTGATCGATCACGGCTTTTCCCCTCAGGTCATCTTTTGTCTCCAACGTTT
Organism: bacterium; assembly: GCA_049472295.1. GTDB lineage: Bacteria > SZUA-182 > SZUA-182 > DTGQ01 > JAFGSM01 > JBLIRM01. The sequence continues at coordinate 22,568 of JBLIRM010000018.1, forward strand.
GAATGCAAAAGATCTGGAGAATACGATCGAATTCCTCTGGCAGTTGAATGTCAGATCCTTTGAAATCAATCCCGTTACCCTTCTCGATGGAAATGATACCCGTGTAGCAGGCTGTGAAGCATTGGCGGTGGAAGAACTCCTCATGCTTGAAAAGAGGATTGAGGAAGAATTCAGAAAGCGCTTTCAGAATATATATATTGATTTGTTTCTCCCTCCGGCACTCAAAGGGATAAAAGAACTCTCCAGGGCAGCCCTCTGTACCTGCCATATCCTGAATATCTGCGGCATCCTATCCAATGGGGATGTGTCCATATGCGGCATTGGCAGGGTCAATAAAAGGCTGATCGTCGGAAATATCAAAGAGACCGGAATCGCTTCTCTGTGGAATGAAGGGGCTATCTTCCGGGAGATCCGCTCCAAGATCCCATTTCAATTCAAAGGGGTGTGCGGAAATTGTATTTTCAAGTATCATTGTCTGGGGTTTTGCCGTGCGGATGTCCTTGCCAAGGAACATGCCTTGATCAATCCATATTGGGTTTGCGAGGAGGTTCACAGGAAAGGGCTCTTCCCCGTTACAAGGCTGCTTTCATAGATCGCATCCTTAAAGCCCTTTCTCCTTCCATCCTATCTGATACACACCTTGCGGACCTGGAGAAGATCCGTATCGCCCTTGAAGACCTTCATGATGCCGTCCTGTTTCAGGGTGGTCATCCCCTCTTCAATGGACTTGTCTCTGATTTCATCAATGGTCGCCCCGCTGATGATCATTTCCTTGATCTTGTCGGAACCGTAAAGAAGCTCATGGATACCTGTCCTGCCTTTGTATCCTGAATTCCCGCATTTCTGGCATCCCTTCGGCTTGTATAACATCAGGGAGTCCGAATACTGTATGCCCAGTTTTTTTGCAAACCATTCCTCTCCGTATTCGTGCATCAGTTCCTTATATTCATCCTGGGTGGGATGATATTTTTCCTTACAGTCCTTGCACAGGGTCTTTACCAGACGCTGCGCCAGGATGCACAGGAGGGCGTTTGCAAAGTTGAAGGCATCCATTCCCATATCCAGAAGACGCACAATGGTCTCCGGTGCGCTGTTGGTATGCAGGGTGCTGAATACCAAATGCCCTGTGAGGGATGCCTCAATACCGATGGAGGCCGTTTCCTTATCCCTCATCTCACCAACCATAACCACATCAGGGTCTGCCCTGAGGAATGAACGCATGCAATTGGCAAAGGTCAGGCCGATGGTGGCATGGACCTGGACCTGACGCAATCCGTACTGGGTAATTTCGACGGGGTCCTCAGCCGTCCATATCTTCCTCTCCGGTCTGTTGATGTGGCCCAGGGCCGAATGGAGTGTGGTGGTCTTTCCTGAACCGGTTGGCCCCACCACGAGGATGAGCCCGTAAGGCTGGTTGATACATGCGGTCAGATGTTTCAGATTATAATCACTCAGATTCATTTTGTTCAGCGGTAGTGGCTCACTGGCCGCCAGGATCCTGAGCACCAGATCCTCGTTCCCTCCGACTGTCGGCGTGACCTCGACACGCAGTTCGATATTTTTCTGGTTGTAACGAAATTTTATCTTACCGCTCTGCGGGAGCCTTCTTTCTGCGATATCAAGTCTGGACATGATCTTGAGCCTTGAAGCAAGGGCCCTTCTGTAATTGGAAGGGATCTCCAGGACCTTTTTACATTCACCATCCACCCTGAAGCGAACGATGGTGGGTTGTTTGCCCTGATAGGGCTCGATGTGGATATCGGATGCCCCCATGGTATATGCATCACGGATGATCTGATTTGCAAGTTTGATAATCGTATTGTCCGATTCGTCGATACCTGCTTCGTCTTCGAATCCCTCCTCATCCTCCTGGATCTCCAGATCAAGTTCGGATAGGAGTTCATCGATCTTGACGGCGGGTTTTCCATCGCTGCTGGTGATGGATTGGAGGAATTTAAGGATGTCTTCGGGTAAGGCCCCGATGAATTGCAACTGACTGGAATTGAGATAGGTCTTTATCTCATCGATCTTATGGATGTTGTGGGGGTCATCCACCAGGACCTCTATCTTCCCATCCTCGGTTTTCCTGAAGGGCGTCCAGAGATTCTTTACCAGATAATTGGGACTCAGGCCGGTAAGCAATGATTTCTCAATGATAACCTTGGGATCATAATCGGTAAAGGGAATTTTGTAAAAATTGGATAGGGAATCCAGGATGTCTTTTTTATCGATCTTGAATTCCTTTTTCAGGACTCCGGTGATATTCTCCCGGGTCTTTCTTACCTTTATGATAATATTATTGAGTTCGTTTTCTGTGATCAGGTTTTTTTGGACCAGATAGCCGAACTTGGTGGTGACCTTCTTTTGGCGGGTGACTTGGTTGTGAAATGCAATACCCAGCGTCTTGGCGATCTCTTTGATTGATGAGATCTCGTATAGGCTGAACTTGCCGCCGCTTTTTTTATTGATGAGCTGGACAACCCCAAGCACTGTACCTTGGAACATGATGGCTGAGGCCAGGACCTGTTTGGTTCGGTATCCGCTTTGAATGTCGTATTTCTGATTAAATCCGAGCTCAGGATCGATCTTATTTAGCTCCTCCTTGTTATAGGCATCACTGATATTGATATAGGTCTTAGCGGAGGCTGCATAACCGGAAATACTCTTTTTGTCGATTTTGACCCTTATCTCTCCGATACCATCACCTACCTTGTATTTGGAAAAGAGTTCATTCTTTTCAGAATCCACGGCATAAATGGTGATTCTTTCGGCATCGAAAAGTTCGAGGATCTGGCCCTGAAGCTTGAGGAAGATCTCTTCCAGATCCTTTGCTGCATGGATGGCATTAGTGATATTAAGCAGCCTTTCCTTATAGGCAAGCTCGTTTTCTAATGCCTTGAGATCTTTATCTTTCTCTTTTGCACCGAAAAGAATGGGCATTTTTATACTCTTAAACCACTTTTTAGTCTGTTAAACCCGAGGATTATTGGATTGATTAAATGAAGGGCGTTATCCTTACACCGATAACCAAGACATGATGTTGAACAGAGTTGCATTGTAAAATTTAATAAATCCCTCTAAAAGTATATCCAATAATCCCAACAGTTGTCAATATATCTACATATTCGGCATTTTCCTTATAAAAGATAGATTTTGTCTTTATTGGGGCATGCCCTCCGAAGGCATGTTTTTTTGCTTTTAATCATGAATTAATTATAGTGTTCCCATAAAACAGGCCGAATTGATCATATGAATT
>JBLIRM010000180.1:0-7061 GCA_049472295.1 bacterium
CTACCTTCCTTTCGCCTTGGAGCGGAAATATCCGCATGCCAATAGGGAATGGGGGTGGCAATATGTTTTCCCTGCAAAGACTGTTTCAATTGATCCACGAAGCGGTAAGGTTCAGCGCCATCATATACATGAGCGAGGCCTTCAGAAGGCGGTAAAGGATGCAGTACGCCTGGCGAGGATCCACAAGCCTGTGGGTTGCCACACCTTCAGGCACAGCTTTGCCACCCATCTGCTGGAGGATGGATACGACATCCGCACGGTTCAGGAACTCCTGGGGCACAAGGATGTGAGCACCACAATGATCTATACGCATGTGCTGGGACGCGGGGTGATGGGGGTGCGGAGCCCGCTGGACCATGTGCCTTAGGGAGAGGGCAAAGAGGGGGAGAAGGGATATCAGGAAACGAAGGATAGGTCATACCCATCCGGATTGATCATATTGACTGAATCAGCCGCTATGGAATATACTTTTATAGTTTTGAATATGGAAACAGAATCCTTCCAATAAGGACTTTTCTATTCTATCCCCGGTCCCTGCAGGGGGCGGATGCCCTTCAGGGATGGTTGTGTCTCGGATATGCAATCAAGCACGGAGGTGTAAAATGCTTTGCTGGATTATTGTCAAGTTGGCCTTGAAAAGCCTGTGGGCCAATAAGCTCCGGTCCTTTCTGGCCATGCTCGGGATTATTATCGGGGTGGGTGCGGTGATCTCCATGCTGGCCCTGGGTGCGGGTGCCAGAAATCAGGTCATGGAGCGCATTGCAGCCATGGGGACCGATATCCTGATTCTGAGGCCGGGTCAGAGGGGGTCGCACCGCGGGGTTGTATCCGGCAGCTATCAGAATCTGAGCATAGAGGATGCCGAAGCCATTCTGGAGAATGTGCCGGTCATTCGTCAGGTTGCCCCGGTGGTCAGGGGGAGCGCTCAGATTAAATACTTCAACAAGAATACCTCTTCCAGTATCATCGGTACAGCCATGACCTATCTAACTATTCGTAATTTTACCGTGGAAAAGGGGAGGGGATTCACTGAGAGCGAGGCCGAAAGGCTGGCCAAGGTGGCTGTTCTCGGGCCGGTCACCGCAAAAAACCTGTTCGGCGATAATGATCCTCTGGGCGAGATCATCAAGATTAAGGGGATCAACTTCAGGGTGATCGGGGTCCTGAAGTCCAAAGGGGACCAGGGATGGTTTAACCCGGACGAGCAGGTGCTGGTGCCGTATTCCACTGCCATGAAACAGTTGTTCGGTCTGGATTATCTTCATGAGATCGATGTTCAGGCCATCGGCACTGATAAGCTCAAAGAGGCCCAGGATGCGGTCACCTCCCTGCTTAGGGCACGCCATCGCATCCCCCCCTCTGTGCCGGATGATTTCCAGATCCGCAACCAGGCGGAGATGCTTAGCACAGCCACCGATTTTACAAAGACCTTTACCATCCTTCTGGGGAGTATTGCCAGCATCTCGCTCCTGGTGGGTGGTATCGGCATTATGAACATCATGCTGGTGACGGTTACGGAGCGGACCCGTGAGATCGGGATCCGAAAGGCCATCGGGGCCAAGGACAGAGACATCGTAAAACAGTTTCTGATCGAGGCGATGATGATTACGGTGCTGGGAGGCCTGCTGGGCATCATTCTGGGTGTGGGTGGTGCGAAACTGGTGGAGAGGCTCCTGGATTTTCCCACCCTGCTGGAGATGAAGGGCATCTTGCTGGCCCTTTCCTTTTCCGCGGCAGTGGGCATATTTTTCGGCTTCTATCCGGCCAGGCGTGCTGCATTGCTGGATCCCATCGAGGCCCTTCGATATGAATAAGGGATGCCGGTCAGTTTCTTATCAAGTGAGGTTTAAAAATGAAAAATGAGGTTAAGAGTTATTCGGAGCTCATCGCTGAGATGGAGAGGATGCGCCGGCGGGTTGCTGAATTGGAAATCCTGGAGGCGGAACAGAAGAGGAAGGAAAAATCCATAAAAAAGAGCAAGAACCGGTTGCGAACCATCATCGATGCAAGCAAGGATGCCATGATTGCAATCGATCAGAAGGGATTGATGACCATATTCAATCCTGCTGCAGAGAGAATGTTCGGCCGCAAAAAGGAGGATATGATCGGACAGCCCCTGAATTGCCTGATGCCCGGAGAATATCGTGAACAACATCAAAGTTTCGTCCGGGATTTTTACACCAGGGGTGACCCGAACAGGGCCATAGGCAAAACAATAGAGCTGCCTGCACTGGGTCGTGACGGGAATATATTCCCCATCGAATTATCCGTTTCCGTTGGTCAATATGACAATGAAAAATTTGTTTTTGCAGTGATCAGGGACATCACAAAAAGAAAACTGGCTGAGGATGCGCAGCAGCAATATACCATTGAATTACAGACGCAGAACGAGGAGTTGGATGCCTTTGCCCATACGGTGGCCCACGATCTCAAGGACCCGCTGGCTGTTCTGATCGGTTTTGCAGATGTGCTGGAGAGGGATTGCGCCAGGATGTCGGAAGAGGACATCCGGTGCTATGCACATATCATTGTGCGGAATGGGCACAAGATCAACAATATCATCAGTGACTTGCTTCTGCTGGCCAGTGTCAGAAAAAAGGAGGAGATCGAGATATATCCCCTGGACATGGGGAGGATTGTCACCGAAGCCCAGGGAAGGCTGGTGAACTTGATCGATGAATTTCAGGCTGAGATCGCGATGCCGGATAAATGGCCGAAGGCCCTGGGCTATGGCCCCTGGATCGAAGAGGTCTGGGTCAATTACTTCAGCAATGCCATTAAATACGGGGGCAAACCGCCCCGGCTGCAATTGGGTGCCAAAGAAGATGCGGATGGCAGCGTATACTTTTGGCTCCATGATAATGGCCAGGGTTTGACACCGCAGCAGCAGGCCAAGCTTTTTACACCGTTCACCCGTCTGCCCCATGTGAATTCCAAAGGGCATGGGCTGGGATTGTCCATTGTGTGGCGCATCATGAAAAAACTCGGGGGACGGGTCGGGGTTGAGAGCGAGCCGGGTCAGGGAAGCACCTTTTCCTTTGTTTTGCCGGGTTTTAAACAAAGGTAACCGTTCACGCTATTTGTAATTGCGAGTCATTGCGGTGAGTTAAAGCCTCTCCTTCCGACCTTTAAAGCTTCTTGAACAGTTGCTTCAGCATGTCCTGGCCCTTTTCCTTGAGCAGGTTCTTGGATGCCTCCTTCACCAGGTTGCTCAGGGTATCGTCCAGGGATTTCCTGGAGATCCGGGGGCTGGCTGCAGGTCCCTCGATCCGCACCTTCAGGCGGGCTGTATTGACATATTTGTAGATGTCCTGGCTCACCATCTTTTCGGTCACCGGGACCTCGGCCACGTAGTCGATCATGCCCTCGTAGTTCATTGTGCCGGAAAGGATGATCTGATATCGGTCCACTTTGATCTTCAGGGGCGAGGGTTTGATGAGGCCATCCCGGCAGACAAATGAGATGGTCTGATCGGGGATGGTGGCGGGGGTCTGCTCGATACGGATGACATTCATCAGGGACTGCAGGAGACCGGAGGGGGTCAGTGTGATGTTTGCGAGCGCCATGTCGCCGGAGATGACCATCTCCTTTTTCATGTTCTCGTTCAGAGGCACCCGGCATTCCTTCAGACGCATGCCCATCTGACCTCCGGTGACGGCACATCCCCGAAAGACGGGGTGGATGAGGGCAAGGAGATCCGAGGCCATTTCATCCGTCAGTTTCACCTTGTCGAGTATCTGTGAGTCATCGGGCAGGGTGAGGAGCGGATCCTTCCCTTTCACGTCCAGCGCAGGTGTTATGTTCAGATCCCCTTCGTTGACCTTTGTGTTGACTGAGGCCCGGGCCAGGGCATCCTTGATATCGAGTCGTGTTTCCAGATCGTTCGCAATGATCCCGAATGCCTTGATCCGTTTCACATAGAGACCTCCGGATGCATCGGTCTTCTTCAGGATCTCTTGCCAGGTTTTGCCGGCCAGGGAGGTCCGGATGCTGAAGCCCTGCGATTTTTTCCCCTCCATTTTAATCTCTTTTTTATAGAGCGCAGCTACGATCTCACTGATCCGTGAGAAATCGAATCCCCATTCCCCGTTCAGAACCAGGTCCTTCCGCTTTTTGTAATCCGTGAGTTTCCCCGAAGCATTCAGGTCCAGGGGCGAGGTTTCCAGCCTCAGGGAATTCAGGATCACATCCTGGGAAGCCATATTGATCCTGGCTGCGGTCCTCACCTGCACCGAGGGCTCGGAGATCCTTTTGCCGTCGAGCAGCACTATAAGATCGGTGATGTTCGCCTTGAGATCGGGAATGTCCAGAATGCCCTCCCTCATGCCGCTTTTACAATGCAAATCCAACCGGCCGCTTGCGTTGATGCCGGGCTTCATCACCCCCATATCACGGGCCATTTGCAAGGCCTTCCGGAGATCGACCGTGGCGCTTGCTGTGACGTTTTGCATGGCAGGGATCTTTTCTTCCGGAGCGATCTCCAGGTGTTCTATCTTGATATCCGATGTCATGGGGGATGAATCGAGTTTAATGGCGATGCCCTTAAGGTCGCGGGGTTTGTTTTCTTCAGAGAGGTTCATAAGGCCGTTCACCGAGACCTGAACCAGATCCTGCCGGATGGGGCGGGGGGTGAAACCCTTAAGGGATAATTTCCTTGTGGTGACTGTCATGTCAAGTTGTTTGCTTAAACGGTCGCTGCTCTTCATGCCGGCATTGGCATTCAGTGTGCCGGCTGCACGTAGCTCCCCGAGATCCACAAATTTGCTCAATTCTCCGAAGGCCTTATCCAGATCAACAGACAGACCGATCTGCAGGTTTTCCATATCTCCGTGTCCGCTGGCATTGGCAAAGGCGGATGAGAGTTTCAGGTGCTCCAGTCTGGGACCTGTTTCGGATAGAGCCCCCTTTGCAGACAGGGCGATGGGTGAATCCAGGGCAAAGCTCTGTGCACCCTGCTTACCTTTGATCTGGGATAATTCCATCTGGGCGGCCATATCCATGACCTCCCCGGATGATTTGACCTCTGAGCTGAAGACGATCCGGCCGTTGGTCACACGGAGCCCCTCTCTGATCTTGAGGGTATGGGGGAGCTCTGCAAGAATGAGCGCCACATCCATACGGCCGTTCGAGGTGAGGGCACCGGAAGGAAATCGCTTGCCCTGGTCCTGGAGCCCGCCGGAGGCAGTAATGTGTGCAAAGGGCGCTTCGAAATCGAACCTCTTGATATCCAGGTTTCGTCCGGCCCTTTCCATATCAAAGGCCAGGGATATCATATCGAAGGAGGGGGTGTCCTTTCCCAGGGGGCCGCCTGATAATAGGAGGGAGGCAATCTCCATGCTGCCGTTCGCATCCGCATGCTCGAGTGTCCTGATTTTCCCGTTTATATTGCAGTTCAGCTTCCCTTTAATGTCCGGAAGTTCGGCGAAGTAACCGGCCACACGGCTCAGGGGCCCCAGGTCGAATCCCGTGATGTCGATAAGGACATCGCCGCTGATGTTTTCCGGATCGAATTGATTTTCTTCGATGATCTTCAGGGAGGTTTTCACCTGGATTGTACCCAGGTCTTCCGGCTGAACTGCGGAAAGATCCAGCATGATGGGTTTGTCCAGTCCCCGGATGTCCAGATTCAGATCCAGTTTCTCTATGTGCAGTGGTGGCTTCTCCGCCCCTGCATGGATGGTCATCCTGCCTCCCTGGACCTTGAATAATCCCTTTATATTGAAAGCAATGCGGAAAGGGGAGGGGACCTCTGAAACCCTGTCAGGCTGCATGGCATCCCGGGGGAGTAATGCCGGCATGGACAGGGATATGTCCGGTTCCACCACTGTTAGAGAACCGAAATTTATGGTGCGGCCCAATAACCGGATCAGCCCGGTGGACATGGAAATTTTCCTTGCCTTGACATCCAGGCCTGTAGGATCCGTGAATTCGATGTCTTCCAGTTTGACCCCTGTAAACCAGCCGAAAGACCAGGATTCCACCCTGACCGATCCTTCGATGGCATCCTGGACCCTGCTCAGGACCAGTCTTCGGACGGGATTCAGAGAGAGGATCGTGGGGAGCAAGGCGATAAGAATGAGGAGGAGAGCGAAAATGACGGCCAGTACATAGATGATTCTTTGCAGGATCCCCTTGCGGGGTTTCATACCCTTTGTCTGATCCATGGGCATGAGTATATAGGATCGGTTGCAAAACTGTCAATAAAAGTAACCAATCATCGTAATGACTTGTATTTACAAATAGCGTGAACAGTTACCAATAAAAAGATCAGGGTTGGCGGGCCCAAGATGATATCTGCCCGGTTAAAAAAGATGGATGCGGATTTGACGATAAATCCTGAGATCCATGACAGTATCACCCATACACATTGATATCCATGGATTTCTTGGGGAATGTGAACTGATGGAAGGCATCGAAATAGAAGTTGCCCCGGTCCTCGAAGGGGTACCATATCAGTTCCTTCCGCGTGACACGGACTGTGGCGTCCTGATAAAATTTCAGCGCCGTTTTGTCCCGCCGTCCGATGATGGAAAAAATGATCACATCCAGCATCTCTTCGGCTTCATCTTGGGGCAGAGAGGCATTGATGATCTTTGTGTAGGGGAAACGGCCGTTTTCCGACACAGGCAGGGCCTTCTGGTGCAGATTGATCTTTGAGGCCAGCTTGAGCAATGCCCTGGCATTAAAGGAAATATCCATTGAACATGTTCGGATTAATACCGTTGAGCACCGGGTGGAAGATTTGCTTGATTTTGTTGACGAGAACGGTCGCCCGATTATTGATCCCAAGCTTTTAGATCAAATCAAACTCTCGGTTCTTTTGACCAAACAATTTACTTATTTTCTCAGCAAAGCCCCGGATCCTTATGCTGCGCTTTCCCGTTTTGAGCAGCTGGTCCAAGACCTTTTGAAATTGCCTGAACGAGGAGATTGGGTGGATCTGCTTTCAGACCCTACTATTTTAAAGGATTTAGCACGTCTTCTGGGCACCAGCGACTTTTTGTGGGAAGATATGATTCGCTTGCAATACGAAACGTTGATCCCCATGCTGGCACCGCATG
>JBLIRM010000181.1:0-7055 GCA_049472295.1 bacterium
TAATTTCTCTTGCTGTCAGCTCTTCACCCCGCTTATTTTCCTGAAGGCAGGAGGCCACAATAAGCACCTTTTCCGCATCGTTTTTGGGCCTGGCCTTTGAAAAGATATCTATGATCGATTTAAAGGATTTGATCTCGAATGATGGCATGGATGAACTTTCCTGATTTTTTATTACCTGGGCAGCCATGTTTTTAGTCAAATCCGATGAAAATCTTTCATTGATCCAATGCAAAACCCTCCCTCTCGCCTCAAGATCCAGATCTATGAGTATAGTATATATGTCATTCAAAGCCTTTATTTCTGGTTCCAGATCCATCTTTTATCCCCCTTTATAGTGAAACTTGATTATGACATATATACCCCATATGAATGATTATATCAAGTTAATTTTTAATTCATTAGATATTTATTAATGTTTCACGTGAAAACATTATTTTTTATACGTGCAAATATAATGTTATACTAAATTGCCACTAAAACGACTGATATTGAGAAAAATACAGAAATAAAGCAATCTGAAAAAGATTGATCCATTGATTCCTGATTACAATCAGGACATTGGTTTACCATAATGAATGAATGTGGAATTAATAATAGTCAATGACCACCTCCAAAACGGGTGGCTTGATTTGATCCCTTAAAGGTTGCTTTATAGTCTTGTCATTTCAAGAAGGCCGATACAGCAATCTCTTACGATGTCATTGCGAGGCATGAAATGCCGTGGCAATCTGAGATTGCTTCGGACGATGCCCTTGCAATGACAAATACTTGAAAAACCTATTTTTTTAATCTCATGTAAAACGTAGGGGTTTTATAAACGATTTGCAGTATGAGATTATTATTCATTGAAATGACCCTAAAGCCCAGGGATTTAGCGAAGGAGGGAAAAAAAGTGGAATAAAACCGAATCCATATGTTTGAAACATCAAAATCAGGAATAATCTATACGATTTTACTCAAACAGAATTATAATGGGCTATGGATTTATTGATCTTGCCACTGGAGTCGAAAAATAATACCTCTGCGGCCCTCTTTCCCAATATGGCCTTGTAACATACAGTAATGCTATTGACACTGGACATTGCCTCAATCAGCTCAAAATTCAAATTTGGAAGCAATGTCAATGCCTTTTCCCAGTATGGCTTGACCATTTCCTTTCCCTTGATGGTACCTGTTGGATGATTCATTAACTTGACAATCAATGGGGTGGTCATCTCAAAATCATCGCTATAGTGTGCCATGATCCGGTTCAGATCATGGGAATTCCATGCATCAATCCATCCCTTTGCAAAATTCATAGCCTGTTGGGTTGATATCATTAAATCTCTCCTTTAATAAATCATGATATTATATAAATGATTCATGAACAGAATATATAACATGCCTAAATTTATCTTCGTCTTATATATCGTCTATCTTCAATTCAACTCATCTGCCAAGCGGATCTGGCTTTCCACATGGGCTTCGATCTCTGTAGTCTGATCGCCCACAAAAACAAGGCTCTTAATGGCAAAGGACCGTATATTCATCATTATCAGTCGCCCTTTTGTGATATCAAATATCAATGTCCCTTGAATATGTCCGTTGGATCTCATTACAGAAGACAGCGTGGCGATCGGTTCCACCCAAAACTCTATTTTCTCTTTGTTTCTGTAAATTACCAGAGGGGTCGGTTGGTTACATTCGGACCAGGATACGGCATATTCAAGATCCGTCCAGCTATTAATAGCCATATCTCCGAAGCCGACCATATTGTCCCCTGGTAAGATCCCGGCATCTTTTGCAGGTCTGCCGGGGATGACCTCCCCAACAATAATACCCCGCTCGCTTTCAACAGGCATTTCCGGCGGTTTGATACCGATCACCTTATTGATAGCCAGTACCATTTCCGGTTGTGCAACCTCTGCTTCAAAATGGATCTTTACCCATTGGTGTCCGTGCACATCAGCCAAACCGATTAAATGGTAATAACATATTCCAGTGGCAATTGCTTCGGGTATTGTGGGTGCAAAGGCAAGTTCCAAATGAGCAGTCCATTTTGAACCGATCCCTACTGGATGATCCGGAAACGTCGGAAGGGACCTGATATCGATAAAACCTTTGACATCGGACATTTGACCGGAGGGGCTGATGGAAAAGCTGCCCATTCTTTTTTTGGCACTGATTAAGAACCGGAGGGATTCGAACCCCGGTCCCTTGGTCTTCAGATCCTTTCCAATCACGATTATCTTTGCAATCCCATCATCAGAGATCTCCCGGACATCATATATCAGATTCAGTGAATGCTCTTGATCCGTCCTTCTACCTTTGCTGGTTATCCAGGCACTTTGTTTCTCCTGGTATTCAATCCTTGTGTCTGGAGCGAATCTCCATCGGAGCGTAAATTTCCTGGAGCTCTCATTTTGCCACTCGGGTTCTTCCCGTGGCATTCTCCCATCCATAACCCTGGGGCTACTGTTCCGGGGTATGCAGGCTGCCCCTATGAATAGATAAAAAAAAGCAGTAAAAAAGCATAATACCAGAAAAAATCTCAATCGAGATTCAGGCATTCCGCTCCCCTTTTTCTCTTAAAGCTGTGCGCAGATATCCAAGATTTATGAAGATGGTATTGCAGGGCTCATCGCTACATGAATATGATGTCATTTCTATATATTGGAATTCACCCAATGGATCAACTGGTCCAAACCCATGGCCCCTGACTGACGGGCAACCTCTCTTCCCCTGTTAAAGATTATAAGCGTCGGAATGCTCTGAATGGCCAATTGTGAGGCTATCATGGGCTCCTGCTCTGTATTCACCTTGGCCAATCTGGCTTTGGGTTCCAGTCGCGCTGCAGCCTGTTCAAAGATTGGGGCCATCATTCTGCAGGGACCGCACCAGGGCGCCCAAAAATCCACGATCACAGGGATATGGCTATAGGAGATGTGTTTTGTGAAATTGATCTCGGAGAGCATCAACGGGTGGGCACTGAAAAGGGATTGCTTGCATTTGCCGCATTTCGGCAGTTCATTGAGTCTGGACTCAGGCAGTCGATTGATTGTATCGCATTGAGGGCAAACAATATGCACGATGTTGGTCATTATAATGAATTTCTGATCTTTTCAGCGATATCTTCTTCCGTTTTGGTCATCAGGAATTCGGGGCTTAACCTTTCGAGCAGGTTATCTTCCCAGGGTATGTTCCACTCAGTCACCATGTCAATGACATCATTGTATTTCATTCCCATGGCCCTGATTTTCTTATCCAAAGGCAGATCCTGAAAGAAACTGATGTGAAAAACCATCAGATATTCTTCCCCCTCCTTTTTGCCCATCAGGGGAAAGATGATAATCTGTGCCTTATCCCAGAGACCCACGCCAATATGTACGTCACCGTTCTTTACAACGGCCCGTTTTGTACCCCTCAAGGTATGGTCCTTTTCTACCCTGGAGGAAAGATTCTGGGTCACACCATATTTTTTTAAAATATCTATCTTCGAATCAGGGGTTGGCGCGCCAAAGGGGTCCAGATTGGTTATATGATAAAGGGTTGCGCCGTTCACCCTTTCTATGGCTGGCTGAATCTTTCTCAAATGAGAAATGATTTGAGGGCTCAAATCGGATGGTGCAAAACCCAATTCCAGGATAAGGTCAAAAATTGCCCCTGTGAGTGTCACAGGCAGTCTGCTGGTGCCCACGGTCACGGTTTTTGCCTGGTGCTTTATGGCATCGATCGGTCTCGAGAGCTGATCTATGACCTCATCCACAACCTGGCCGAGCAGCAGAATAGGATCCCCATGATCCGCCATAGGTCCGAAATGATTCCCCATCTCATTGACAGGGATCTGTCCCATTGCATACCTGCATGCGAGGGCCAGGTTACATAGGGTTTGAGGCCTTACCGTGGAATCGAATCGACCCTCCCTTTTCCTCTCCATGACTGACTTCTCAAAATCCCTGATCAAAAGGCGAATTTGAATATTATATATCATATCCGGACCTTGTTCACCCAGACTATCCAAAAGATCAATTCTCTGGTTCAGTTTTGACTTGAATCCCCGAAAAAAATCGGACTCTTCGTTCATGGCTTTGGCCACGTAATACCCCCATAAATGCCCCACCAGTGTGTTAAGAATCGGGGAAAAACGTTCATTGGCCTCAGGCACATGAAACAGGGCATCTGCAAGCCCGTTGAAGCGATCTTCACCCTCTGTGGCGATGCATATCACCCGGGCTTGATGTGCCTTGAATATGGCAGTATCCTTGATGACATCCCCGAGCACAGTTTCCCGATTGCCGGCAGCACAAACAATGATCAAGGGTTCAGCGGAGAGATCGATATGTTTCCTGTCCTCCACCACATCAGCCGGCAGGGTTTTATAGCACAGCTCACTCAATTTGATCCGGATCTCATCCGCAGCCACTTTATTGGGACCGCTTCCAACCACTGACCAGTTCCTTTTTGAGAGCGCAGTGGATCCGGCCACCGATTCAATGAGGTCTCCCTGTTCATGAATGATCTTGGACATCAGGGCAGGCAAACCCAACAGGTCTCTGATCTCTGATGCAATATAACTCTCCGGTTTCGTTCCCAGGATCTGTGACATGCGCAGACCCAGGATGCAGCCTGCCACAATCTGCGAGTAAAATGCCTTTGTGGAGGCCACGGACATCTCGATATCCCGGCCGTCACTGGTATAGAATACGCCGTTCACCTTAGTGGTGATATCCGAATCGCGCCTGTTTACAATGGCCATGGTATAAGCACCACGGCTTTTAACAAGGTCCACTGCTTTGTTTGTGTCGGTAGTGGTGCCGGACTGGGTCACGGCCAGGACCAGGGTGTCCGACATGGAGCGATCCAGGCCAAAACCGCTCAATTCCGATGCCTTTGTGGCAGACACTGTTATGGATGCCTTTGAGAGATATTCAGACATGAGCATGGCAATCCCTTGGGCAGCCACACCTGCCGTTCCCTGGCCTACCAGATATATATTTTTTATTTTGCCTGCTTTCAGGTCTTCAACAATTGAACCTGGCAGGATTTCCTCTCCCAGATTGAAGAGAACATGTCTCTCCCCGTTCTTTTTGACAACCGAGGCCTTTCCCCGGACGGTCTTATAAACGGACTCGGGCGACTGACTGACCTCCTTCAGGAAATAGTGGAAAAACCCCTGCCTGTCGATATCCCGGGTCGTGATCTGAGCGGTTTTGAGAAGAGAATCATCCAATGGAATCGGATGGCCATCATAATAATTGGCACTCAAGCCCTTAATGCCCCCTTCAGGGCGCAATAAAAAGATCTGCCCCTTTGTTCCCGGCCGGCCGGGGACCCTTTCCTTCTCACCATCCAGCTTGATATAGAATGGGCTCTGCTCCACAATCCCGTATACCTCTGACGCAGCCACATAACTGTCTGCGCCTATGCCAATAAATATTGCCTGTCCGCTTCCCTTTTGGGCCAGAAAGATAAGACCCGGCTCCATATCTGATTGCATGGCAATGGCATGGGAGCCTTCAAAATCAGAAACTGCCAGGCGAAAGGCATCCTTCAGGGAATGCCCCTTTTTTAGATAATGTCCCACCCATAAGGGGATAATCTTTGTATCCGTAGTGATATGAGCAGGGATCCGGATGCCATCCTCATCCTTGAGCCTCTGTTTCAAGTCCTTGTAATTATCAATATCCCCGTTCAATACAACATTGATTTGGGATTCCATAGCCTCATCCGATCCGGCCCAGTTGTCCAGGGGATGACAATTGGCTTCCGTAATATCCCCGACCGAAGCCCATCGGGTATGCGCAATGATCTGGGAGGAGATATCCGCTGCTGACAGGGCAAGTGCAAAGATATGATCCTGAGCTATCTCATTTCTGAGAAACAGGACATTATCGCCAAGGCGGCCGAGTTCTCGTGCGGTTTTAAAAATAAAGAAAAGGGTAGGGCTGCTTGACTTGATCGATCGGTGAACCAGATCTTTTTGGGCCTTCCGGGAGGCATATTCTTCTGAAAGACCGGCGTTTGATAATCCCTCCTCCCATTCTTTCAAAGCCTTCTGATCTGGAAAGCGGACCATCACGGATATACCAGCAGAATCCCTGCCCCTGATTTCAAGCCGGTCCAGATTGTTGAGGGTCAGGTTTATCTTTGCCATTTCATGAATGAGCTTCCCTTGAATATCATTGCGATAGCCTTCATAAATCAGGGATCGAACCTTTTCGATATTGGCGAGGAGTTCCTTTTCCATCCACCACATTGAATCCCTGATCACTATGAGACGACGATTGACCAACTCGAGATCGGACGAATCGATCTCGTATCCATATTGATCGATGAAGTCATCCTCTTTTGATAGAAATTTTTGAAATGACCGGATCTGGTCCTTTATGTTTTCCTGAGATTCCGCATCATTGTATATATATTCAAATACCTTGAATCCCTTGAGTTTAAAAATCGCATCCCTGAGATCTCCCAGCGCAGCTTCATCTTTCAGATAGGCCTTTGCAGGGATCTTACCCTGCATCACATCCTTGAGATGGTGAGCTGAGATTTCGGACCAGAGTGTCTTGATTTTTGATATAAGAGATCGATGGATATTCCCTTCTTTTTCTTTTTTTTCCTTATATTCCAGGATGCCGATAAGCCCGCAATAAAGGCAATCTGTATTCAAAGGGAGAAAAATCAGGGAACCTTCGGGTATTGTATCAGGGGATCTTCCAAAAAAGACAGGCATTCTCAGAAAAGAGCGGATTTTCTGAAACAGGGGAAATATCATTTAGTCTCTTTTAAAATCTTTTATTTTATATATTTTAGCTATTAATTAGCTTATGATCTTAATTATAAATTTTTATATATTTTAACACCAAATTTAAGGAAAAACAAGTAGATGTATATTTTATGGATTTTAGGGTCTTTTTTTGTCCATAAGAACGGAATCACATTCTCTTCCAACGAGACTGAAGGATTGATCAATACCTTCCGCTTCCTTCCGGGTTATGATCTCACCTCGAAAGATGGCATTTAACTGTTCCTCAGCCAGAGGATACACGCGATCTTTTTCATTGGTGATAAAGTGT
>JBLIRM010000182.1:0-7027 GCA_049472295.1 bacterium
CGGATTCCAGGTCAAGCCGGGTTGTACCGGCAGTACTGTACTTGGGGAAAGATCACTTACGATAGGCGTAGGAAGCCCGGTTGCGGAATCGATCGGGGATAATGCCGGAGACCATAATGGCCATAAGGTATTATAAGGAGGAAGTGCCATCCAATATTGAGCCTCCGCGATAGGTGAAAACATGATGATTAAGCCGATCAATCCCAAAAAGCTGAACATAAATATTTTCTTGAGATTTTTTATAGGATATCGAGTTTTCTTTCATTCATATTTATGGATGATTATCACCGGTTTTCAAGTCTTGTTCATTTCTAACCTCAGTGCGTTAATGTGTTAAATAATTCTTATCTCATGATTTAAGAGAGCAATTTGCATACCATCATGAATCAAGCAGTCCCAAAATAGATTAGGCAGGTCTTCAAAGACGTGTTTTTTCATGATTGGCTCAGAAATTCAAATACTCAAAAAGGATCATAATGTTTTTCTATAAGAGCGTTTATATATAAAGAATGAAGTTCAAAGCATAAAAATTATGAATAGGGGATATCTATTTTCGTTCGATAAATATCAAATCCTCTTATAAAAACCTTGTTCATATCATAATGCGAGATAATGTCATAAAATTTTTTCAGAAGGCCTTCATGTAGCCATAGGTTTTAAGAGGCTTTCAAATGGCGTATTGCGTATTTCTCCGTCCCATCCAAGCTCGCTTGTAAGGAAAGAGCGTTATGAATTGCAAAAACTTCTTGCCATCAGTGCTCCCACCATGTACTATTGAAAATGGGTTAAAATCTCACGAAGCATAAACCAAATGAATCATCTGTAAACACAAGGAATAAGATCGGATGAGAGATGTTTGAGATTCTCAAGTCAATCATAAAATCAATCGGAAAGGGCATCTATAACGATCCGGAACTACAGAAAGTTCTCGAACGGCATCCGCGTCTTTTCCGTTTTATTCAAAAACGCCTTACCCCGGACGAAAAATTCGGGTTGTACTTAACATTGGGTATATTCATCACGCTTATCTTTATGTTTTTATTCTTCGGTGTCCTTGAAGATCTTATCAGTCATGATCCCCTCGTCCAGGCTGACTTGCGGATTGTCAATGTCGTTCAAATCTTTCGTAATCCCACATTCAATAAGGTCATGCTTTTTATAACGTATCTCGGGAAATGGCAAATCGTGTTATCGGGTGTGCTGGCATTAATCATTTTTCTCATACTATTAAAGCGTTGGCACTACATTGCCGCACTTATCACATCTGTTGTATGCGGGGAGGGATTTATCTGGTTGTTGAAAAATATTATCCAAAGACCCAGGCCACCGCTCATCAATGCACTGGCCCCTGAAGCCAGTTTTAGCTTTCCAAGCGGCCACAGTTTTGTGGCCTTTTCCTTTTACGGCCTCTTTGCCTACTTTTTATTTCGGGAAATGAGGGGTAGATTTTCTAAAATTCTTGGAATCCTCGCTGCCATATGCATCATCATTGCGATAGGTTTTTCAAGGATCTATTTGGGGGTACACTGGCCTTCGGACGTATTGGCAAGCTATGCACTGGGAGCCGCATGGCTTGCTGCGCTCATCACCCCGCTCGAGATCAGAAGAAGATTCAATTTCTATAAAACTGAAAAGCCCTATGTGAAAAAATCATCAGTGGCCATATGGACAGGGATCATTCTTTTTTCTGTGTGGGGTTTGTATCTTGGATATTTCTTTAAGAATCATCCTCTCCGTGCCGGAATGCAAGCTCCAACACATCAAACGATTATTTCAAAAAAAGAAATCCCCAAAAATCTATTTTCCGCGCTGCCGAGAACCAGTGAAAATATTACCGGCGGGCCAATGGAACCTATCCATCTTATATTTGTGGCGAGTCGAGAAGGATTGGACCGGGCATTAACCAGAGCGGGATGGTTTCCAACAGACCCGATCACATTTAAAACTCTTTGGCGAATCATTTATACATCATTATTTAATAAATCCTATCCACAGGCCCCGGGGACACCCTCCTTTTGGAATGCACAGCCGAATGATTTTGCATATGAGAAACCCTCTTCATTGAATTCCGTTCGTGAGCGGCATCACGTCCACTTCTGGAAAACCACATTTATACTGAATGATCAAAGGGCCGTTTGGTTCAGCACTGCCCATTTCGACACATCGATTCGATTAAAACCGGATTTTATTTTCCCGACCCATTCTATTGATCCGGCAATAGACAAAGAGAGAGAAATGATCAAAAATGATCTTTCAAAAACCGGTTATGTTGAGTCCATAATAGAATTTCAAATTGTAGAACCAACCCTGGGGAGCAATCAGGCAGGTGATTATTTTTTTACGGATGGTAAGGCCTATGTGATCTTTCTAAAAACGAGCCATTAAATCCATCACGATTACCGCCTGCTTTTTACCGGTCTATTTGCTTATCTTTTGCATTAGTCGAAGGATATGAAGATGGACATTCCGAAGGTTGGGAAGAAAGGAGTATCTTTATGAATACAAGATATTCAGAATATTTGTTGGTCATTTTCGCTGTCATCGCCCTTTCATGTGCCAGGACAGCATTAAGGACGGCCTGCGCGGCAGAGATGCCCAGGGATCAAGTGATTACCTCCTGGGTCGATCATGCACTTAATGAAGACCCGCTAATAGTATCCACGGATATTCATATAAGTACATATAAAGGTATTGTCACACTCTCCGGTTCGGTGAAGACTCTTGCTGAGAAAAGATATGCGGATCTCGAGGCCAAAAAAATCCAGGGTGTGCTGGGCGTGATTAATGAACTCGTTGTGAACCCGACTGCCCGCTTTGATACGGACATCGCGCATGATATACGGCGTCGCTTGATCAACAATGCCTTTATAAAGGCGAAAGGTCTTGATATTCATGTGTCCGACGGTCATGCGACGATCTCCGGCACGGTTTCCTCCCGGGCGGAGTCTGCGGAAGCGGAGTTGCTGGCAAGCGAGGTGCGAGGGGTAAAATCGGTTGTCAATAATCTTACGATCGCATTCCCTTCCAAACGAGCCGATCAGGTTATTAAAAAAGACGTTATTTCCTCCATGGATCGGGATGTGTATCTCAGCGGCCTTCCGATTTCCGTGGATGTAAAGGACGGTGTGGTCACCCTGAATGGCTCCGTAGGCAATGCCTTCCAGAAAAAGATTGCCAGGGACAAGGCTTTCCGGGTAGGCAATGTGAAAGAGGTTGAGAACAATCTCCAGGTCAAATGGCAGGAAGAGGAAGGGGTCAGGGAAGAGCTGCCCCCAAGGCCGTCCGATGATCAGCTCAAGGGAACCCTCCGTTTGGAGTTCAATGAAGATCCGCGCCTGGCCCCATTAAAGATCATGATTGAAGCCTTATCCGGGCATATTACGTTACGCGGTTCCGTACCCTCTTATTACCAGAAGCGGATTGCTGAACAGGATGCAAAGGATGTGATCGGCGTTTCCGGAGTGACCAACCTCCTGCAAGTGGATGCTGCCGAGCGGGATGATGATGCGATCCGGGATGACGTGGTATTCGAGATCAAAACCGATTATGCCTTGAACGCGTATGAAATCGACGTGGGTGTCAAGGATGGATTTGTAACGCTGGCGGGCGTGGTCAACAGCCTATATGATAAGACACGCGCCAGGATCATTGCTTCCCGCGTTATCGGGGTCAGAGATGTGGTCAACAATATTGTGGTCAACCAGGGGGGTAATGGTTATTCTAAATAAACACTCATTCTTGCCATTGGATGACAAACCATGATGATTTCAAAGATCCTTTTTGGCATTATAATTCTTATATTCGGCCGGCAGATATTCTGGCTTTTTGTCGCAGTCATAGGTTTTGCTATTGGCATGAGTTGGGCTGAGCTCTTTTTCGTTGGATCGCCCATATGGATTGTCCTGATCATAGCACTGATCTTTGGGATAGTGGGCGCAATACTCGCCATCTTTCTCAAAAAAATCGCCATCGGTTTTGTGGGTTTCATGGCAAGCGGCTATATCTGTACCAGTTTGCTGGCCTTTTCGGGTTCAGAGGTCATGCCATCTTTTTGGATAGCCTTTTTGATTGGCGGATGCATAGGCTTCTTCCTGGCCATCATACTCATTGACTGGGCACTGATAATCCTCTCTTCCCTGGCCGGCGCCCTCCTTATTGTTGAGGGGATCCATTTTATCCCTTTGTTCAAAATGCTTTTGTTCGTTTTTTTATTGAGCGCCGGCATTATGATACAAAGAGGGATGATGGTGAATGAACGAAAATAATTACAAGGGAAAAAAGGTTGGGCAGCCCATTGGCATAGGGCAGAGGGTAGCTGCGACCCTCCGCAGGCTCATGCCTGTCCTGAGCCTCTTCCTCTTTGTAATTGCCCTCTGGGTACTACATCAAAAACTGAAGGGATTTCATTATCAAGAGGTTTTACATACCATTAAAGATCTGCCCGGACAGCGCCTTTTGCTGGCCTTCGGATTGACCATCGCCAGTTTCCTGCTTCTCACGGGATATGATACCCTTTCGCTGAGCTTCATAAGGCATCGCATCGACTACGGAAAGATCGCCCTTACCTCCTTTATAAGCTATGCCTTCAGCCAGAATATAGGTCTCCCCATGCTCAGCGGCGGAACGGTCCGTTATCGTCTCTATTCCGGATGGGGACTTTCTGCCTTGGAGATCGGGAAGGTTATCATCTTCAACAGCCTGACCTTTGTCCTGGGGTTTCTCAGCGTGGGGGGCGCGATTTTTCTCTTCAAGCCCCTCGCCATCCCGGCTACGCTTCATTTCCCCTTTTTCCGATCCCTATACCCTCTGGGATTTATATTCCTCTCCTTGGTGGGATGTTATCTGGTGGGGAGTCTGCTTCTGAAAAATCGGACTTTAAGACTCAGGGAGCAGGAGTTTGCATTTCCTTCGATGGGCATCTCCCTGACGCAGATTGCCCTATCTTCAATGGATTGGATTACGGCCGCCGGTGTGCTTTATATGCTGTTGCCTCATTCCACCCCACTTTCATTCCCATATTTTCTCAGCATTTTCATGCTGGCTCAGATCGCGGGCCTGGCCAGCCAGATACCCGGCGGGCTCGGTGTGTTCGAGGCTATTGTTCTGCTGTTCCTTTCGCCTGTCCTCCCGGCTTCTGTGATCCTGGGATCGCTTCTGATTTACCGAGGGATCTACTATCTTCTCCCCCTTGTAGTGGCCACCATTCTGCTCGGGGCTTACGAGATCCTTGAAAGGAAGGAAAGAGTAAGGAAAGTGGCCCGCTTCTTCGGCCGTCTGATTCCTGGACTTGTGCCGGATCTGCTGGCATTTGTTGCCTTTATCGGCGGGGCGCTACTCCTTTTTTCAGGCGCCACACCTGCGGCAACAAACAGGTTGCTGTGGCTGGGCCGGTTTCTTCCCCTTCCGGTGATGGAGATATCCCACTTCCTGGGAAGCCTGGTGGGCGTGGGGCTGATCCTCCTGGCCGTGAGCTTACAGCGAAGAATCGACGCCGCTTATATCCTCGCTTCATTTCTCCTTGGAACAGGGATACTCTTATCCCTGCTCAAGGGGTTTGATTACGAAGAGGCGATCATCCTGGCGATCATGCTCGTAGCCTTCCTGCCCAGCCGCCGGCATTTCTACCGCAAGGCCTCCCTGATCAGCCAGCGTTTCTCTCTTGGATGGATTGTTGCCGTCTTTTTGACACTTCTTTGTTCGGCCTGGCTGGGTCTCTTTTCCTTCAAGCATCTGGAGTATTCAAAACAGATGTGGTGGCAGTTTACCTTGCACGGCGATGCCCCCAGGTTTCTCAGGGCCATGGTGGGAGCAGTCGGCACAGCCTTGTTTTTCGCTGCATACAGACTGTTGAGCCCTGTCGTTCAGCCCGAATCCCTGGCCCCCGAATCCTTGGATATGGAGAGGGTCCGTGCAATCGTCCGGGAATCCCCGGAGCCTGCGGCCAACCTTGCACTGCTGGGGGACAAATCCTTCATGTTCAGTCGGAGCGGAAGGTCATTCATTATGTACGGCATCGAGGGGCGAAGCTGGGTGGCGCTTGGGGATCCCATAGGCCCCCGCGAAGAGAGGGCGGACCTGATATGGACATTTCACGAAATGAGCGATCGATACAGAGGATGGACTGTATTCTACGAGGTTCACTCGGAGACCCTCCCCCTTTATCTGGACCTGGGGCTCAGCCTACTCAAGCTTGGGGAGGAGGGCCGGGTTCCTGTAGCATCCTTCTCCCTCGAAGGTAGCAACCGGAAGTGGCTCCGCCACATACACCATAAGCTGGATAGGGAGGGGTATATGTTCGAGGTAGTTCCGCCTGAAATGATCCATTCCCTGATCAATGATTTAAAGGCCATATCCGATTCCTGGTTAAAGGAGAAGAACACCAGAGAAAAGGGATTTTCTTTGGGATTCTTCAGCCCGGAATACCTGAGCCAATTTCCTGCGGGGATTATCCGGAAAGACGGAAAGATCATCGCCTTTGCCAATATCTGGCCCGGAGCCGGCAGGGAGGAATTCTCCGTGGATCTCATGCGCTATGCCAGCGATGCCCCCCACGGGATCATGGATTATCTTTTCACTCATATTATTCTGTGGGGGAAGCAGGAGGGGTACCGCTGGTTCAACCTGGGGATGGCCCCGCTGTCCGGGCTTGAGGACCGAGCCCTGGCCCCTCTCTGGAACCGTCTTGGGGCCTTTGTCTTTCGCCATGGGGAGCATTTTTATAATTTCCAGGGCTTGCGGCAATACAAGGATAAGTTTGATCCTGTTTGGGAGCCCAAATATATCGCCCTGCCCGGGGGACTGGCGCTTCCGCGCATCCTGGCCAATGTGGCCTCCCTTGTCTCCGGGGGAATTAAAGGGGTGGTGGCAAAATAATGGATCGGCAGGCCTTTCTTGGATTCCAAGCTGGCCCTATCGATTATAACATCGGATGGATACTGCACCGGAATTCTGGATAGGCCGGATTTATGAACCGAAATCACCGGAGCCCGTTTTGCTTGAAAACCGATTTAGAAAACCAATTTGACAA
>JBLIRM010000183.1:0-7012 GCA_049472295.1 bacterium
GTGGCAATGCCCGATGATCCGAACGCATACCTGATCAGGCAGATTGATTACGTGCAGGTCAGCGGCCAGATGTTCCGTTTGGACAACCTCATGTTCAGGGTCGATGAGAGTCACTCCATTATCGACCTCCCTGATCTGTTTGAGCCGGGCCCTCTGTATGCCCAGATATTCGAACCCTATCGATATCTTTTTATTGCTGACTATGCAGGCGTTCGGATCGACGTTCATCGTCCCGGTGCGGACCCGCTACCTTGCGAGAATATTGCCGATCTGATGCTGGATCCTGAATTATTCATCATTGATCCGAACGAGATCGCTGATATTTGGATCAATGAGTATGGCGCAGATCCGAACCTGTTCGGGGAAAATGATCCGAATATCGCTATACTCTTTGACAGAGATGAGTTCATTGTGGACAACAACCTGCCCATCTTTGCCAATCCCAACCTGAGAGTGGGTGGCATCTGTGCAAAAAGGATCATAGCACAGGGCACCCTGGGATGGAATGCCACTATCGGCGGATACGGCGCCAATGGCATCCAGGCCTTTTTGTTGGAGCCGCTTTCCGTGAATCCCTATGACGGGATGCCGACCTACATCCCGACCTATTATTCAAGCTTTGAGGCTATCGATATCCACGGCCAGGCCCATTATCCGCCCGAGCTTGTATTCATCCTCGAGAGTGCTCTGTGGAATGCAGGTGTCACGGTCTGGCCGAATATTGCTGCACTTGATTATCAGCCACAATACTTCGAAGACCTGATCGTTACCATCGAGGTGACCAATGGGGTGCATTCCGACACGCGGACCTTTCCCATTTCAGTGGTCAATTATCCTATGGAGAATTATTCCCCTGTGGTCCAGATAGACATTGATGATCAAATCTTCTATGTGGGAGAAGAAAATCAATATGTCATCACATTCATTGACCCCGACTGTTTCATCTTCTCATTGGCCCCGTTTCTGGGCAGGGAACCTGCAACCACCCATGTGCCCGGATTTCCTCTTTCCTCGAATTTCAGAAGGGATATGGACAGCTTCTCCTTCCAGATATCAATGAATGGTCTGCCTTCATATCAATATGGTCCCTGGGTGGAAAGCATTATCGATCCCTGCAGCGGTCTGATCCGTTTCACACCGAAGTTTGAAGGCGCCTACGATACCATTGTCGCCTGTTCGGATAACAGGGGTGGTATAGCATACGGAGAAATCACGCTCTTTTGTGTCCACCAAGGCACATGGTTGAACCATCCCCCGATTGTTATGGGTGGTCCGACAAATCCGGTCGTTGTGAGGGCCGGGGAAGAGCTTATTATTCACTACCCGACAATCAACATAGCTGATCCGGACGGTGACGAGATTTACGCCTCCGTTAATATAGGTTCTATTGGACGCAGCCCCGAAGGCCACATTTTCTGGACCTTCCAGAGCAATTTCCCAGGGTTTTATGATGTAGAACTTATCGTTTATGATATCAGGGGTGGTTATGCCATACTCTGGTGGCCACTTGAAGTCAAACCCTGGTGGAGCTATTAATCTCCGCAAGAGGGATATTTAGAAAAGGGCAGCGGGAAACCCGCTGCCCTTTAATGAAACCTCCCCGCAGTAAGCTGCGGGGTATCTCCTGTAAAATATTTTTTAACGAAGCAAGCTTCGGGGGATTGAACCATTAGAGATTAAAATCAATAAATCACATATCCATGAAATCATAAAAAGGGGGGGGATGATTCATGTCCAGAAGATTTATAACCGTCCTTACAATCGTCATCATATTCATTTCTTTTACGGGCTTTAATATCTCAGCACAAACCGATATTCAAACATTCAGTGGATTCCCGGCTTCCATTTCTTTGCCATTTGGATCAGGTTTAAACATAGGATCCATATCATTCTCAGGAATAGGATTCGGAAATGGTGCCGGATTACCACCATCCTTTGGGGGAGGGCAATTCCCAGGGGCACTGCCTTCCTTCTCAGCATCCATAAACGCGCTCCCCCTGCCGTCCTTTGGCAATATCCCAACCTTCGGGACATTGCCATCCCTAAATACCGGGGCCGGCATCGGATCATTATCATTGCCTGGGAATATCCTGAATACCGGGACGCTATCCCTTGGCTTACAAACATTGACACTCCCGGCAGCGTTGCCGGGCACGGGAAGGCTATCCATAGGAGGGACGCCCGGTTTCGGATCCGTTCAAATCCCTTTTTCAGGATCGGGCCTGGGGAGCTTTTCCCAATTCTCTTTGGCTACCGGATTTAATCTGAACACCGGTTTTGGCCTATCTACTTATCTGCCGGGTTTTAACTTCAGTACCCTCCCCTTCTGGACAAAACCCTCCACTCCCAAACCGCCAAAACCCGAACCACCGGAACCAGGCATCCCCTTGGAGCAGGTCCCCGAGATTGCCATCACCATCGCAAAAAACTACCTGGAAAGCGGGGGACTGGAGTTTGATCCCACTGAAGACAAAGGCTGGGAGAATGCTCAATTGGGACCCATGGCCTATCCTATCTACAATATAGCCTTTGGGGAAAATGATCCGGCCTATCTGGAATTCAAGGTCATAGGGAAGGATAAGGGTGAAGACCGCGGTTTCATCCTAGCCTCCCTTACAGAGAATGATTATCCGGTGGTGGCGTTCTCCACAGAGGGGAATACCAAGAGTGAAAGAATCTTTGAGAAGGCGGAATCTTCCAATGTCCGGATATTCCGTTTCGATGATATTTACATGACGGCAGAGAATGAAAAAGGCCAGAGGGTTACCTTCTATGGCCCCGAGCCTGAACCGATCCGGTTCCCCGATTCGATCCTTAACTATGTGGATCAGGTCTTTGAATCCGGGGTGACCAAGGAACCCGGAAAATCCGAGGAAATCGACCCCAACTCAACTGCCCCTGAGGACCCGGACTACCTTAATGCCGAGCCCTATGAAAGCTATGAGGCATTCAAGGAGGATTATCTGAATGCAGAGCATTTCAAACTGGCACGCAAACGCCGCAAAGCCGAAGCAAAACCGGATTGGGACATTTATCTGGATCGCGAACAGACTGTCATTGATGTGAACAAAGGCGAGGATACATTGATTCTGAAAGACCAGATCATATCCCGTTATTCTTTGGAAGACCCGGAGATGGCCTCTGTTGAGATCCAGGATGACGGCCTGCTGGTGCATGGGAATGAACCCGGAGGCACCATTCTCTATGTGGAGGACCCTTCGGGTGTGATTACATATTATATTCTGAACATTACCGGATCGGATGCCACCGCAGCAAGATCAAAGGGGATCAAAGGGGGGTGGAGTGCATGGCAGTATTGGTATGCCGGCACCTGGAGCGATCAAAGACGCTATCATCAGGAAAACTGTTGTGGATGTGTAACCGGATGCGGGTCGGTTGCCTGGGCCATGCTTTACGGCTGGTGGGACTATAAGGGACTGGCCAATACCATTCCCGGGACAGTGGCCCCCCAGTATCTCACCTATAATGACGGTACCAAATATCCGAATTCGGACTACATCAGGGATTGCATCTTGGAGGCCAGGAATTATATGGACAGCTTCTGTGTGGCAGGCCAGGCCGCAACCCTTCCCCATAAGATGAGCCGGGGATACAAATGGGCCAGAGACTTTACAACTGTGGGTTATAGCATCTCCACAAAATATGCCTCGCCATGCGTGTATGTCTCTTCCTGCCGGAACAGGGCAAAGGATTCGATCCAGGATAACCAGAGACCGGCCATCATCGGGATCGGCTGCACTGCTTCGCATTACTGTTTGGCCTATGCATATAAATACCGCAAATACACCAAGTGGGGTACCACCTGGAAGAGGGAACGCTATTTTAAGGTCAACATGGGCCACAGGAACAACAGCCCGGAATGGAAAAAGGCCAAGGTCTGGTTCGGTAACAAGGCACGGTTCTGGTAAGAGTTAATGATTGGTGGAATGCTGCTGTGACAATGAATGGAATAAATAAGGATTGAAGCTGGGATTCAAAATATTAGCTATGCACACCCAAAAGGGGGGTCTTCTTTTTCTCGATCTCCAATAGCTTGCCAAGACATTCCGTGATCCTGGGATCGAATTTCCCCTTGGCTGTATCGCATTCCAACTCACCGAAGGCGGCACGAAAATCCCAACTGCTACGGCTTGGCCGCCATGAAGTGAGGGCATCATAGGCATCGGCCACAGACAGGATACGTGCGCCGATGGGGATATCCTCCCCGGAGATCCCTTTAGGATATCCTGAACCGTTGAAGCTCTCATGATGGGATTCGATGATCTCGAACAGGGTTTCGTTTTCGTATCCCATTTTCCTAAGGATTCTCACACCCTCGCGACAATGCTTAGTCACAAGCTCATACTCATCTTTATTTAAAGTGCCGGCCCGGTTCAGGAGATGATGGGGAACGATAATCTTTCCAATATCGAACAGATACCCGGCCAGAAGGATATCCAGTTTCTCCTGATCAGGCAGGTTGAGCATATCGGCAATTGCATAGGCCAGAAACCCGACCACTTTGGAATGTCCTACACATCCGTCCAGGCACTCAATGGGCAAAATCAAGTCCTCAGGGTATTTGACCAACCTGGAGACGGTATCGTGATATCTCTCATACAGTTCCTTGGATATTTTATCCCTTTTCCTCAAAGGGTCCTTGAGACCGGTAATCTCATAAAGATGAATTTTGGATTCTTTGCCCCGAATGGGCACATCCTGGGATTTTTCCAGTTCCAGGGAATTTTCCGCATAGGCCAATTTGATCTGGTCATCATTCGGGTCCACTTCCAGGGCGCGTTTGATATAATCCTGAGCCAGGGCATGATGCTTACCCCTCATCAATAAAATACTGATCTTTTTCAACAGCTCTAAGTCTTCAGGATTCTCATCCAATTGCGCAGTACATTTATTGATTTCCTTGACAAGCGCCGGGTCCTTTATATTTGTCAGGGATTGGACTGTCTTGCGTGTTGCCTCAATAAATAGCTTGACATTTTTATAGGTGCTCTCGTCCACTGTCACGCTTCCGGGATCGGATAGGTCCTGAATACGATTTGCGAGATTCACGATATCCCCAAGTGCTGTGTATGTTTGACGCTTTCGCCCGATCAGCCCAATAATCAGCTCCCCTGTGGAGATCCCGATCCTCATCCGCCAGGGATAGCCGTTTTGCGCAAGTCTTTCCTGCATCTTCAAACCCGCAACCACCGCCATCAGTGAATGCCTTTCATTACCAATGGGTGCGCCGAATTCCGCCATGATCCCGTCACCTATATATTTATCTATATGCGCGCCATAGCTCAGTAGGACACTTTCCATATCTCCCAGAAACTTGTTCAGTTCACTGATCACAATTTCCGGTCTTCGATCTTCGGAATAACGTGTAAATTTCTCCAGATCCGAGAACATGATACTCAGCGTTCTCTTTTCTGTCCGGAGACGTTTTTCGATGATCAATTTCACCACGGAAGGATCCATTGTATTATAAAGTGTTTCCTCTACGGTTTCCTTGAGGTTTTCAACGGCCTGCTTGGCCCTTTCCAGATGTTCGGTTCTCTCTGTCACCTTTTCTTCAAATCGTTCATTATTCTCCTGCAGTTGTTGAGTCAACTGGTCCAGGGCAAGCCTGTTATCCGCCAGATCATGGATGAGTTTTTCTTTTTGCCCCATCTCGTGATGCAATCTTTCCTGGATCCGTCCGACAATGCCTCCTGTGATGATCAAAAAACTACCCCACACTATTATATTCATGGATAGATCGAGAAAGGTGGATTGACTGGTAAATGACTTTGGATATAAGTAGGCATATATGATTACCAGCAATATACAAAAAACGGCTCCGAGGATCGTTTTTCGGGCGTTCAAATAATAGGCGGCCAAGAGTATCGGGATAAAATAAAAATTCAGAAAGGCCAATTTGTATGGAATGAAATAGTTCAAAACTGCCATGCTCACCAGCAGCAACAACACGAAAACCTGTTCAAAATTCTTTAAGAGATATAGCTTGAGCTTATCCATGGTTCACTCTGTCCATAGGTCCTTTGATTCGGGAATCAGGCCCTTTTCATCCATACGTTTTATCTATAGAGGATGATAGAGCACACATTGTTTATATGGTTATAATATTTCATCGGAAACCTCCTTGAATTCATTCACCCAATAGTCACTTATCAATCAATAGTTACTTCGAAATCAAACAATCAATTGGTCGGATGATGCCAAGCATATCTGACATGCTCAAAAGATCAAAAGGATTAAGACGCAAAGTAATTTCCAGAAAAATAATGGATATGAGCTCATTGTAACATTGGCAAAAGGGCTTTAAATGTTTTTATAAGTTATTTTTAGATATTATTAGTATTTTTTAGTTGACCTAATAAACATATTTGTGTTATATGCAGCTTTTATGTACATCTTGTTTTTTTTCTTAACTGGATGATGGTAACGGAACTTGAGCAACCATTGAAAGGAAAACATGCACTTCCCCGAAGTCCCTTCTATAGCTGAAGACTGGAATCAATAAAGTTTTTTATTGGGCGGACCTAATTAAAGTATTTTAGCGATCTGAACTGCTTATTTTTTTATGAATAATCTATTTAATTTATCTATATAAAATACCTATTTTTACATACGAATTATTTATAAAATCAAATAAGTATTTTCTTTTCAGCCAGTTAATATAACTATAATCCAAACCGTAAGCAGCTATTGACTATAAAGATGATTATGATATACTAATAGAATATTAAAACAGGTTTTCATTTCTTGCACATCCAAATCTCATATTACAGGGATTCAGGATCTTTTCCATCAAAATTATCTTTATAATTAATATGTTAACTGCAATTTTTAACCAGAACAAATTTATAACTATATTTTATTCAAGGATTAATTATTTAATATTTATAATCTAAATATTTTTTTACATATATAGTCTTTAAACCGCAATCCTTATTTAAAAATTTAAGGAGGATAGACTTATGGCTTTAAAAGACATCCTTTCAGGCCA
>JBLIRM010000184.1:0-6685 GCA_049472295.1 bacterium
GATATTACGAGCATCTATCATCTCACAAAATTGACCGTGCCTCATTTAGTGCTGGAGGATGAAACCGCATACATTGCCCGGGTCAAATTCTTTGATGACAGCCTGAATGCCTCGGAGTGGTCCGATCCCATTGAATTTACCACTCTCACGAATCAGAATGATCTTAATGAGAATGGTGTTCCGGATGATCAGGAGGTTGGGGGTCCTACAGACATGAATAAAGACAGTATCACTGACTATGGGCAGTCAGAGATAACCAAATCGATTCAAACTGTTGATGGTAATGTCATTATTACTGTTTCCAAGGATTCTGATTCTGTTCTGGCAATTGAAGCACTCGAAACAACAGACCCTTCGGCCATATCCGAGATGAACAGAAAGCCCAAAAAAATTATGTTAGGCCTTGTCGCTTATCGAATTAGGGTCGATACATTTGGGGCTTCAGCCTCAATGAGAATCGGTTTCTCTGAGAACATTTCAATGGCAAAATACTTTTACAAATATGATACGATTCATGGCTGGGAGGATTATTCACAATACGTGTATTTCGATTACCCTGATAAATCCATCATTATCGGACTTCTCGATGGGGGCCATGGCGATAGTGACGGGGTAGCCAATGGGATTATTATAGATCCCGGGGGACTTGTGCCATCCGTTAATCTGTCACCCATAGCCATTGCAAGAGCTGAGCAATCAGTCAACGAGGGAGAGATGGGCACACTGGATGCCACGGGTTCCATGGATCCCGATGGCAAGATCATGTCCTATTCCTGGAGCCAAATAGGGGGGACCATTGTAACCCTATTTGATGCATCCGCTGTGCAAACAAGTTTCACTGCCCCATCATTTGATGCCAAAGGAGTGGAACCCATCACCTTCCAACTCGAGGTCACTGATGATGACGGACTTGTGGATACCGATACTGTTATAATCTATATGTCTGAAAATAGTGGGATGAATACTCCTTCTGTTCTCCAAAACACTCCTGGTGGATGCTTTGTTTCGGTTTTGGAGATCTCTAATTGAACTGAACCGCACGCATTTCTATTGCCTTCAACCCCCTTCTTTTCACTGTATTAGATATAAAGAACATTACTTTTCCATCCCGGTTTTCCAATTGGTTTTAAAATCATGACAGAATGAATAAATCTACCAATGGTTGTATATCAACCAGCAGCAACAAAGATCACATCCTTAGTCATCTCACAACAATATAAGGCTTAATTATTGAAATATATCGGAATTATGGTATAATATAATACTATATTAAATAGGAGAGATAAATATAGATGGCTAATGCTTCAATCTCTGGATGTAAAATCGCCGGTATTTGCACCTGTGTGCCATCTCGATGTTTTGACAATATAAAAGACACATCAGAGTTCACCGAAGGCGAAGTTAAAAAGGTCGTTGCCCTGGCCGGTGTTTCGACACGCCGTGTCGTCGATGAAAAGACCTGCAGCAGCGATTTGTGCAGTGCGGCAGCAAGATCGCTTATTGACTCACTAAAATGGGAGCCTGATTCCATTGATGCATTAATCATGGTGACCCAAACGCCGGACTATTTCTTGCCACAGACCTCATGCCTGATTCATAAACATCTCAAATTAAGCCAAAATTGCGCCACCTTTGATGTAGGCCTGGGATGTTCGGGTTATCCTTATGGACTGTGGCTTACCTCCATGATGCTAAAAACCGGGAATCTATCCAGAATTATCCTCTGCCACGGTGATACCCCAGCCAGATATACTCATAACTCAGACCGTTCCGTATCTTTACTTTTTGGTGACGCAGGCTCTGCAACAGCCATTGAATCGGATAATTCGGAAAATCCGGGGGAATGGTTCTATATGCTTCATACCGACAGCAATGGCTATGACGATATGATCATCGAAGGCGGTGCCTTCCGTGAGCGCTTCCCTGAAGAGCAAAGGAGATGCTTTCTTCGGATGAAGGGTGCCAATGTCTTTAATTTTACGCTGAAGAGAGTACCCGCATTGATTAGTGATACACTGCAATTCTCAAAACTGGAGATGGAAGACATTGATTATTTTATTCTGCATCAATCAAATCAATTCATCATGAGACATCTCGCCAACAAGATCAATCTGCCTTTAAACAAGGTCCCGATGATTTTGAAGGAATATGGAAATACCGGTGGATGTTCGGTTCCTCTTACTATTACGAATGGAAAATTAAATCGGCCTCAAGATAAACCCTTAAAAATGATGTTAGTCGGCTATGGTGTCGGATTATCATGGGCCTCCGCGTTGATCTCTCTAAATCCCGAGGCAATTCTTAACCATATGGAATTATGATATTCTGGGGGAAAATTGACCATCGAACCCTTTATTGACTTTCAGGGTAAGCGAATCCTTGTATCAGGTGCATCATCCGGGCTGGGCCGAGCGATCTGTATCGAGCTCAGCAAAAGAGGCGCGAGCCTCATCCTCCTTGGCAGAGACCGTGAGCGTCTTATGGAAACCGCCTCTCAGTTAACCAAAACTGAATACCATCTATTGGTTCTGGATCTGAGGGCCCTTTCGGAAATCGGACCAAAATTGAAAGCACAGGCAAGGGAGATCGGCCGAATTTACGGGTTCTGCCACTCAGCAGGGGTTGTGGAGACCCGCCCTCTGGCTGCACTTCAATTGGAAGGGATCAGGAAGATCCTGGACGTCAATTTCATATCCGGTATTGAGCTTGCCAGGATTATCAGCAGGAAGGATATCATGGAGGAGGATGGCGGGGCCATCCTTTTTATCTCTTCGGTTTACGCCCGGATGGGTGTGGCCGGTCAAACCATTTATTGCGGAAGCAAGGGTGCGGTCAATGCGGCCGCCAGGGCTATGGCCATTGAATTGGCCAGAAGGAGGATCCGGGTCAACACCATCTCCCCGGGATTGATTCGGACAGCCATGACTGATTCTTCATTATCCATACTTTCCAATCAACAGATCATGGATCTGGAAAATGCACATCCACTCGGCATCGGCACACCTGAGGACGTGGCCAGGGCCGCAGCATTCTTACTTGCACCTCAAAATCCATGGATCACAGGTGAGGATCTGATCATTGATGGGGGGCTCTCAGCAAAATAAGGAAAGTGAAGGAGTAATCATATATGATAACAATCGAGGAAGCATTGGCATGGATCGCTGATCTATTCGAAGAACCCAAAGAGAATATAAAACCGGAGACACTGCGCCAGGATATCCCCACATGGGATTCCCTCGGGATCCTCACATTGATGGCCAAATTGGATGAGGATTATGATATTATTCTATCTGAAGAGGAACTACAGAATTTGAGAACAGTGGATGATATCCTAAGTGTGATGCGTCGTAATGGAAAACTCAAATAAACACCAAGATATCCGAGGGTAAAGATGCGGTTTATTCTTGTAGATGAAATACTGGACATGGTTCCTGGCAAAAGCATCCGGGCATCAAAAAAGATGTCCGCAGATGAGGACTTTTTTAAGGACCATTTCCCTGGTTTTCCTGTGGTCCCAGGGGTACTGTTAACAGAAATGATGGCCCAGACCGCAGGCAAATGCCTGGATGCCGAAGGGAAATCCCGGGGTAAAGCCATGCTCATCAAGATAATAAATGCCAGTTTCAGGAGATGGATGCTGCCTGACCAAACGGCTCACATTTATGCCGAGATGCTGAACAACCGGGACCAATATGCCACTGCTGCATGTTATGTAAAAGTGGAGGATCAGGAGATCTGTTCATCGGAACTCTTCTTTTCATTTGTTCCTATGGATCGATTTTCACCGGGATTTCGTGATAAGGTGCTGGATGACTACTTTTCTAAAAAGAAAAATTGATGGACTCGTAAAAAGTCCCAAAAAGGTCATTGCGAGCGAAGCGAAGCAATCTCAGGTAGGTATATCCATAAAATTAACCCTTAACCCCTTGGTTTTGAAATGACGGATCCCTTTTCCCTATCCGGAAAGCACTTTTTAATTACAGGGGGCACGCGCGGCATCGGAAGGGCGATTTCTCTGCGTTTTGCACATGCCGGGGCCTCTGTGATCGCGAATTATGTGCGTGATACCCAATCCGCAAATCAATTAGTGGAAGAGGCGGAAAAGGATGGGCTTCATATTGAAATCTGTCGGGGAGATCTCACAAGCCCTAAGGGCATTGAAAGGATCATATCTGCCTTGGGAGATAATCAATCTGTTGAGGGTCTGGTCCATTGTGCAGCCACTGGTGTGCATAAAAAATTCAATGATCTGACCACCAGACATTTTGATTGGATCTTTGCTTTAAATGTGCGCGCATTTTTCGAATTGACCCAGTTAATTTTGCCCCATATGTCTGCCGGGGGCAGCATATTAGTCATATCATCCAAGGGCGCCTCGCGTGCGGTCACTGACTATTCAGTGATCGGATCATCAAAAGGCGCTTTGGAGGCACTTGCCAGAAATATCTCTGTGGAATTGGCACCCAAAGGAATACGGGTCAACATCCTGTGTCCCGGGTCGGTTGCTACGGATGCCTGGAAAGTCATGCCCGATAATGAGAAAAGGCTTGAAGAGGCGATACGCCGGTCTCCCATTGGCCGACTGGTTACAACGGATGAAGTGGCCTATGCCGCCCAGTTTCTTTGCTCCAAGGCATCGGAGGGAATCATTGGCCAGACCCTGGTTGTTGATGGTGGGATAGGAATTCTGGAATAACAGTGATCAATCATAATCATTAAAAGTTAAAACAATGCTCATCCAAAAATCACGCATACCCATAAAAGATATTCTTCTTTACGGTTTCCTCCCCTCTTTTATAAAAAAGATCTTATACCGCTTGAAGGGGTATAAGATTGGTAAACGTGTAAGCATTGGTTTTGGATCAGTAATTATTGCTGATGAAGTCCATATCGGCAGCTACACCCAAATCGGTTTTCTGACCATTATCAGAGGAAAGAGGATTAGTATCGGGGATTATGTTTCCATCGGCTCAACGGTTTTTTTGGATACCCCATATCTGGAGATTGGGGAAGGAAGTAAAATAAACGAACAGGTTTTTATTGGGGGGCTTCAATTTCCTGATTCTAAATTTGTTATGGGACGAAATTGTCAAATCATGCAAATGACGTTTATTAATCCCGCAAGGTACATTACTGTAGGTGATGATTCTGGCATTGGAGGTCATTGCCTTCTATTTGGCCATACCTCATGGCTCAGTCATTTTGAAGGCTATCCTGTTGAATTTCAACCCATCGAGATAGGTAAAAGCGTATCCATAGCCTGGGGGGCGTTCATACTTCCGGGCAGTCAAATCGGTGACGGTGCAGTCATTGGGGCTCGTTCTGTAGTCAGTCGAACGATCCCTCCAAAATGCCTTGCACTTGGTTATCCGGCCCGGGTAGTAAGCAAATATCCGGATTTTCCGAAGGAACTTTCAGATAATGAATTGCTCGAGATTCTGCAAAAAGTGGTCTCTGAAATGATCGATTATTTTCGTGATTCCGGTCTGAATTGTGAGGGGAATGACAACAACTTTCGTATCGTAAGCATAAGAAAATTTTTCTTGATTCGAAGGAAAAAAATCTGGCGTTTAAAAGTCAGATACGATGCTCCCATCCATCGAGATATTCAAGATGATGAACATACGCCGGATGTATTTTTAAGTCTCAAATACATTTCACCACAACTCAGATCTCAATTATCACTTAAAAAAGTGGTGTGGATCGACATTGAAAATAAAGAGCAGTCTTTATACTCAAATGAACTGGGGGATGAGGTGATACTGTTTCTGAAGCGTTATGGGATTCGCCTTTTCCGCGCAAATACTTGATGGATACATAAAAAAATGGCCCCAAAAAAGATGGGGCCACCTTAAAAGTCTCTTAAAATTCTTTTATAATTCTCGCAACGCCTTTTTGGCCTCTGCGGATTCAGGGAAGTCCTCCCGAACACTCAATGCCTTTTCCAACGCCTTTTTTGCCAATTCATTTTCACTATTTTTCAGGTATGCCATACCTAAATGGTAGTGGATGCTGGGCTCATTTGGAATTTTCTCCAAGGCTTCCTCAAAAAGGGATATCGCGCCATCCAAAATCCCCTTTTTATAATAGACCCACCCCAGGGTATCCGAAATGGCGGGGTCCTCCGGAGATTGCTCTTTCGCTGTCTGCGCTAATGCCAATGCCTTATTTAAATCACCGCCATGCCCTTCTGCATATAGCCAGGCAAGGTTATTGGCTGCTGGTGCGAATTTGGGATTAATCTCCATGATCTTCTCATAATGCCGAATGGCCTCAGGATATTTTTCTTTGGATTGATACAAAATACCAATCTGCATATGTGCAGGAACATAACCGGGATTCTTTTCGATGACCTTTTGATATTCAGCCATCGTCTTATCTTCAGCCTTATTTCTAAGATATAGTCTTCCTAAGGCCATATAGGGCAAAAGAAAGTTGGGTTCCAGTTCAATGGCCTTCTTATATGAATCTTCCGCCCTCTTATCATCACGTTGTAAGACAAAAAGGTTCCCTAAGAGGTTGTGGATAAGCGGATTGCCGGGAGACTTTTTCAATTGCTCAGTACAACGGGAAATGGCCATATCAAGCCTTTTCTGTGTGACGTATATCACTGAGATATGATTTAACGCATCAATATGATCCGGATTTAAAGAGACCGCCTTCTCAAATTGATCGAGGGCCTCCT
>JBLIRM010000185.1:0-6889 GCA_049472295.1 bacterium
ACCAGTAGATCCAGGATCGCCGATACCGGCTGGCCCTTATGTCTGATATAAGCTGACTGTAAGACATGGCAATCATCATTCAGAATTGCCATATTCACGCTCACTGATCCTATATCAAGACCGAGAAATATTTGTGAATCGGACATAGAACCAGGGCTGACTGCCGCCATAGCTTTGCCTCCTACTGTTCTGATGATGATGGATGAGAAAAGCCAGAAAAGTTTTGAACAGTTATTATATATATGAAATATTCAAATAATCAAGGGATCGTTTCAAATAGTAGCAATTCTCGTTTCTATATGGCTTCTACACTGCTCGGTAAATATATCTGCTAACGGGGTTGGGAAGGGAGGAACTGCATGTGTTCCGGGAGAATTTGCAGAAAGCATTTATGTATCAATGCTATAAAATGGCTACTCGTTTTGATGGGACGTTAAAAATGTGAATTGCTGTTTACAAAGGCATCATATATATAATACTATAAAGTCATATATTTAGTCTGATAAGCTTTTTTGCCGGATTTTGATAGGGATAAATGTCTGATAATTTTTTGGGAATCTACAAGTTTCCGGATTATGAATTCTCCGGTTATTGATATATAATTATAAACCAATCGTCATTGATAACACTGTAAAAAAAGTATTATCATTGTCTTCTTTATAAAGGCTGGTTAGGTGGGGGGAAAATGGATTCATTAAAGGGTGAGCGTATTTTTCAAGAGGTGATCGGATTGTTCCTGATCGCCCTTACCATATTCCTTGTCATAAGCCTGATTTCCTATTCCAAAAATGATCCATGCCTGAATGTGGCTTGCGGTGGTGATGCAGCAGCAACCCATACCGTGTTGAATTTTGCAGGACCTTTTGGTGCCATTGTTTCAGACATAATGATT
The DNA here is from genome assembly GCA_049472295.1 of bacterium. GTDB lineage: Bacteria > SZUA-182 > SZUA-182 > DTGQ01 > JAFGSM01 > JBLIRM01. Next base: position 893 of record JBLIRM010000185.1, read on the forward strand.
CGATTCTGGGGAGTCACTGCCTTTTTTATCCCTTTGATCACTCTTTTTTTGGGCCTGCACATCATGTGCATGAAACCCATCGATCGGAAATGGGCCGCTTCTCTGGGGGTGATCGCCTTTCTTTTTTCGATGCCGCCTTTGATCTCTCTGCTTTATCCCTTTGAGGAGATTAGCATATTTCGTCTGATCCTGGCGTCCTCAGGTTGGGTGGGACAGGCTGTGGCCCAAGACGTTTTTGTTCGATATTTGGGCTTGCCCGGGGCCTATTTGGTGCTCATAACCATCTGGTTGGCGAGCATCATGATGATCACCCGAATGTCGCTGATCCGGCTTCTCGGGGGAATCGGCTATTGTTTCCGGTGTGTCATCAATTTTCTCCGGAATAGATTGAAAAAAAAGGAATATGTTTATGAGAGTGCAGCAACCCCTGCCCAGAGGACCCATTCAAGGAGGAAACCAAAGCAAGAGGTGACCGAAGTTTCTCATCATCCTGTAGAGATTGAAGAAAAACCCCAGGAGCCTGATCGTCATTATCTTCTTCCTCCCTTCAGCCTTTTAAAAAAAGCGGAAAAGAGCTCTCAAAAGAAAGCGGAGATGCAGCGTGAAATTGCAAGAAATTCAAGACTCCTGGAGACCAAACTCCTCGATTTTGGCGTTGAGGGAAAGGTAGTTCAGGTCCTTCCCGGTCCGGTCATCACCCGTTATGAATTCGAGCCGGCCCCTGGCGTAAAGATCAATCGAATTGCCAATCTCTCCGATGATTTGGCCCTTGCCATGAAGGCATTATCCGTCAGGATCGTGGCGCCTGTGCCTGGGAAGTCCGTTGTTGGGCTGGAGATCCCGAATTCAAAAAGGGAAATCGTTGTCTTGAGGGATATCCTTTCTTCCAAAGAGTTCAGACATATCAATTCCAAACTGGCACTTGCCCTTGGCAAGGATATTGCAGGCAAGCCCTATGTCACGGATCTTGCCAGAATGCCCCATCTCCTGGTGGCAGGTGCAACCGGATCCGGAAAAAGTGTCTCTGTAAACTCCATCATCTGCAGTATCCTGTTTAATGCCACTTCAGAGGATGTGAAGTTTTTGATGATCGATCCCAAAAGGCTGGAACTGGGTATCTATAACGATATACCGCAGCTTCTCGTACCGGTCGTCATGGAGCCCAGACATGCGGCAAATGCCCTGCGGTGGGCCACAGAGGAGATGGATCAGAGATATCGTATCCTGGCGGACAAGGGTGTCAGAAACATCGATCAATTCAATGCATTGGTCGAAAGCGGTTCTTTCAACGATGCTGAGGAGGAGATGGAGAAACTCCCGTATATCGTCATTGTCATAGATGAATTTGCGGATCTGATACTCATCGGCGGCAGGGAGGTGGAGTCTCTTCTAACCCGGCTTGCCCAGATGGCCAGGGCTGTCGGGATACACCTCGTGATTGCGACACAGAGGCCCTCGGTGGATATCATTACTGGGCTTATCAAGGCCAATTTCCCCTGCAGGATTTCCTTTCGTGTATCATCCAAGACGGATTCCAGGACCATTCTGGACAAGAATGGTGCGGAGAAATTATTGGGCATGGGGGATATGCTTTTCATACCTCCGGGGAGTTCTGATTTGCGCAGGGTACATGGTTCTTCAGTAACTGAAGAAGAGATAAAAAACCTGGTGGATTTTCTCATCCAGCAGGGTCCCCCCGAGTATGACACCTCCATTATCCAGGACAGGGATGGGGAGGCCAAAGAGGCCGGCTCGGAAGAATATGATGAGTTGTATGATCAAGCCGTGGACCTGGTAGTCAAGACAAACAAGGCGTCCATTTCGATGGTACAAAGGAGATTGCGGATCGGGTACAATAGGGCTGCAAGGATGATCGAGATTATGGAAAGGGATGGTTTGGTGAGTAAACCCGATGGAAGTAAACCAAGACAAGTTCTGGCCAGAAAAGAGAATGAGACCATATAACCTTCACATGGACAAAGCCCTCCGGACGGGCATCGGAATATGTTTGATCGCATTGGTTTTCTTAGGATGCGGGTTAATGTCTTTTGGCCGTCTGGGTAGGGTAATCTCCACATCGGCCTGGGCAAAGACTGACAGTCATCCCGAGGTATTGGATGGCTTTAAAAAGTGGTATGGCGAAGTCACATCCTTTCATGCCGATTTTCACCAAACCACATTGAACCCGCTATGGGGGGAAGAGGAGAAGGCCGGGGGCGAGGTCTGGTTTAAAAAACCCGGGCTCATGCACTGGAAATATGAATTCCCTCAGAAGGATACCATTGTGATCAATCCCGAAGGATTTTTCTGGTATGTGCCCGAGGATAAGCAGGTTATAAAAAAGGAGCCGGGAGAGGCATTCCGTATCATAAGCCCCATGTCCATTCTGGGTGACAATATGCAGTTGGAAAAGGAATTTGAAATCATGGGTATAGAGGCGATCCGGAATAAGGATTCGAAACAAGACTGCGGATATGCCATATCTTTGACTCCCAGGAATTCCGATATGGCTGTTGAAAGGATCAGCGTAGAGGTCAGAGCGGAGCAGTTTTCTCTTTTAGCCATCGAGGTTGAAGAATCATCCGGGAATCGGAACAGAATAGAGTTTAAGGAAATTGAGATGAATCGGGAGGCCGATCAGGACCTTTTTCGTTTTTCTCCCCCTCCTGGGACGAAGGTTATTACATCAAAGGATTTCCCTGCCTGGTAAAGTTATTTTCTTTCCGCTTCTCCTGTCATGGGGACAAAACGAACAGGAGCGATCCTTTCCTTCCTAATCCCCTTCCGGGTCTTTCGAATCCTATAAAGATCCTGGAAGTGGGAGCCCATGGGCAGGACCATCAAACCGTTCATCTTGAGCTGATCGAGTAAAGGCTCGGGGATATGATCAGGGGCGGCGGTCACAATAATGGCGTCAAAGGGGGCCACATCGGGCCAACCCTGATATCCGTCTCCTGCTTTTACATGAACATTGGTATATCCAAGTTTATTCAGTCTCTCTTTTGCCGTAAGGGCGAGATCTTCAACGATTTCTATGGTAAAGACCTCCTGAACGATTTCTGCCAGTACGGCCGCCTGATATCCGGAGCCTGTGCCCACTTCCAGGATCTTTTCTTTGCCAGTCAGTTCCAGCAATTCTGTCATCAAAGCCACGATATATGGTTGTGAAATGGTCTGCTCGTGTCCGATCGGAAGGGGATAATCATTATAGGCCGATCCCCAGAGATGTTTAGAAACGAATAGGTGGCGTTCGACCTTGGACATGGCCTTTAGTATAAGAGGGTCTTTAATCCCTCTGGCCTTGATCTGGGTATCCACCATTTCCTCTCTGGATGCCTTGAAAGGATCGATGCCCTCTTTTGCATCTTTTTCAGGAGAAAGACCTTCATGTGATGAATTACAGCCGGATATCAGCGTGAATACAGGAAGGATCAATATGGGAAGGACAAAGCATAGATAAGCCCCATGATGGATAATCTTAAAGAAATCAGACATTGCCGGTGCCCTCTCTTTCTATATTTACATTTTATCCCATATTTTCCGGAGAGGTCAATAAAATTTTCGGAATCACTGATAGGATAAGGGTAATCGGCCTTATATGAAATGATCCGGTTTGATATGCAGAATTTTGACAACTTGTTGTTAATTTTTATATATTTATTAGGAAGCAAATGTCCGGTCATGTGATGGAACTTTGGATCATATCGGGTCAGCCGTAATCCGAAAGATCGGATTCTCTGAAAACGGAAGGCACTTTGACGCGGTTGGACAAAGATGCCCTAAAATATTATATTAAATGTATATATTTGGATACGACTTAAAAAAAGATTTACCATCGGTCCGTCTGAATGACATTTTTAATGAATTTAGGAGACTGTTTCAATGGGATGGTTAAACATTTGCATATATCCTGATCCTGTCTTAAAGAAGAAGGCAGAAGATGTTTCGGATATTGATCAGGTGCTTTGTAATCTGATCAAGGATATGACCGATACCATGTATTCCGCTCCGGGTGTTGGTCTTGCTGCGCCCCAGGTGGGGATCAGCTCCCGTCTGGTGGTTATCGATCATTCATTGGGTCAAAGAAGATTGCCATTGGTCATGATCAATCCGAGGATCATCACCGCTGAGGGGACCGCATATGAGGAGGAAGGATGCCTCAGCCTGCCGGATGCATACGGAAAGGTCAAGAGGGCCAGGAAGGTGGAAGTGGAATTTATCGATCCGAAAGGGAAAGAGAGGCGTCTTGTTGCTGAGGACATGTTGGCCAGGGTGTTTCAGCATGAGATCGATCACCTTGAAGGCGTCCTTTTTATCGATCGCATGAACAGCTTTTACCGTAATCTTCTGAGGAGACATTATTTAAAAAAGATGCAAAAGAAAAGGTAGTCAGAGATGCGACTCCTTTTCATGGGAACACCGAATTTTGCCTGTACCACTCTGAAAGCATTGATCGATTCCGGTTTCGATATGATCGGTGTATTTACTCAGGCGGATCGTCCGAAGGGCAGGGGATTGGAGATGCACCCCCCACCCATAAAAGAGCTGGCTCAGACCTTTCATCTGCCTGTTTTTCAACCCTTGACACTCAAAAGGGAAGCAATCGGTGATTTATGGTCTGAACTCAAACCGGATGGGGTAGTGGTTGTGGCTTACGGTTTTATACTCCCCTCTTGGATACTTCATAGCAGTCCATTGGGATGCATTAATCTGCATGCTTCTCTCCTTCCCCTCTATCGAGGGGCAGCCCCGATCAATTGGGCCATCATTAGAGGGGAAAGAGAGACCGGAGTGACAACCATGCTTATGGATGAGGGTATGGATACCGGACCTATTCTTTTACAGGCAAAGATGCCTATCATGTCCGAGGACACCGCTGCAAGCCTTCACGATCGGCTTTCCTCTTTAGGCGCCGGACTGGTCGTCAAAACCGTTGAGGATTATACAAAAGGCATGATCACACCTCAGGACCAGCCAAGAGAGGGCTCATCCTTGGCGCCGAAACTGGACAGGGAAATTGGTCGTCTGGATTGGAATCAGGAAAATCATACCCTCTTTAATCTCATCCGGGGAATCAATCCTTACCCCGGTGCCTATGGATTTCTGAAAAATAGGTTGATCAAGATCTGGTATGCCATCCCCATCGAAGGGGATGCCAGAAATGCCGAACCAGGAATGATTTGCGATTTTGATTCAGGGCTTGGGTTGATTGTGCAGACCGGGAAAGGTAGAATTGGATTAAAGGATCTCCAGCCGGAGAGCAAAAAAAGGATGAGCGCCCGGTCCTTTATCACTGGTTATCGATCAAATCCCATAGGTTCGATATTCAAACGCTTCCCGGACCAGAGTAACGGATCTTGAATAATCGTGAGGCATCCAATGCTCATGGATCGCTCAAAAAGGATTGCATTGATCTCAATATGATGAATGAACAAACACCTATTGAAAATCTTGATCACTCCCAGGAAAAGACCTTTATATTCCTCCTGGTGAGTTGCTGGATCTGTTTGATTTTTCTTGCCTATATCTTCTGGAAACTCACATATCTCGGCTTTTCCCAGATTCACCCGTTTCTGCCAAAGATTATCGGTTTTATTCTGATGGGTTTGCTTTTGCTGGTCGGATTCGGTATTGCCCTGTTTCTTAAAATCCTTGTCCTGGAAAGGGATTCATTCCTTTTCTCTCCGATACGCCGGCTTGTATCCAGATATCTCTTCCCTTTAATGGTCCTGGTGGGGAGGTTATTCAGGATCCCTGAGGAACGGATTCAACGATCTTTCATTGATATCAATAACCACCTGGTCCGGATCAAAGGTGTTTCAGTAAGACCGGAGAAGATGATGATTTTATTGCCTCAATGTCTCCAGAACAGTGATTGTGCATTTCGGATCACAAAGGATATCCAATCCTGCAAGAGGTGCGGTCAATGTCAAATTGCCGAGATCCTGCCAATTCTGGAAAGCTATGGTATCATAGGCTGGGTGGCCACTGGAGGGA
>JBLIRM010000186.1:0-6889 GCA_049472295.1 bacterium
GGTGATCATCACCAAAAATGTGAGTCAATTGGGCTTAAAGATCCCTCTTTTTCAGAGCTCGGGATTCGGAAGCACCAAAAATATCGAACAAGCGGGTAAATCAGCAGAAGGGATTATGGTCCCGGTGGGGAGAATACTGGTGGCAGAACAACTCTCGGATTCCCATTATCAAAAAAAGGTCCTCATGGATTACAAAAATGCATATCGATCCAATTTTAAGACTGAGGCCAGCACCTTCGGCGGTCATGCCTATGATGCCATATATCTCGTCATCGATGCACTCAAGGCCGTGGGCCCGGACCGGGTCAAAATCAGGAATTACATTGAAAGCTCAAATGGTTTTGTGGGTATAGCTGACATATATAAATTTACACCTGATGACCATTGTGGCCTGACCAAAGACGCATTTGAGATGCTCAGGGTCGAAAATGGCCAATTCGTGATTGCGGAGTGATTCTTGTTCCGAAAATATCACATATCCTATTGAAACTATATTTCTATGATTTGTGGCGCCACAAAGTGTCATCAGGGTTTGTCTTGAACATCAGATGACTGTTATAGGCGGACAGCATCGTTCTTTAGGTCTTGAAGATGGCTGCCATCAACAATGTCGAGGTTGTTGAAAACCCATGTCGGGATTTTTAACAATCTTGGTGTTTTATAAACCTTAACCTAATTCAAAGGAGAGAGGAGGAGGGGATGATAAACAGCAAAAGAGCCCTATTGGTCGTATGTCTCATTATCGTCTGTTTTGGCCTTTGTCGTGTCAGTCATGCAGCCAAGGAACCTTATAAGGTCGGCGCCATCTTTTCAGTGACAGGACCGGCCTCATGGCTCGGTGAGCCCGAGCGAAATACGGCCCAGATGATCGTGGACAAAGTGAATGCAGCCGGTGGGATCAACGGCCATCCGATTGAATTGATCGTCTATGATACGGAAGGTGATGAAACCAAGTCCGTCCTGAACGCCAAAAAACTCATCGAAAAGGACAAGGTCCTGGCCATCATCGGTCCGTCCAGAAGTGGCTCCAGCCTTGCCATTATACCCACCATCAATGAGGCGGAGGTCCCGAATATATCCTGCGCCGCATCTGTCAAAATCGTCTCACCCGTAGCCGAAAGAAAATGGGTATTCAAGACCCCCCAGTCCGATTCCTTCTGTGCTGAGTCGATGTTTGATTATATGCTGAAAAAGGGGATAACCAGAGTGGCCATTATTACCGTTTCCAACGGATTTGGTGACAGCGGTAGGACGGAACTCCTTGAAGCGGCCAAAAGGATGGGGATCACCATTGTGGCGGATGAGCGATACAGCGGCAAGGACACGGATATGACCGCCCAGTTGACAAAGATAAAGGGTACGAATGCCCAGGCCATTGTGAATTGGTCCATCGGCCCCACCCAGGTGATTGTGACCAAGAATGTCCAGCAGCTCGGCATCAAGATCCCCCTCTTCCAGAGCCACGGTTTCGGAAGCACCAAGAATATCGAACAGGCAGGCGGCGCTGCAGAGGGCGTGCTGGCCCCCATAGGCAGACTCCTGGTCGCCGATCAACTGCCGGAATATCATTTTCAGAAAAAGCTCCTTACGGATTATCAGAATGAATACAGGGAAAAATTCGGCTCAGATGCCAGCACATTCGGCGGCCATGCCTATGATTCCATGTATATGGTAATCGAGGCTTTAAAGGCCGTAGGGCCTGATCGTGCCAAAATCAGAGACTATATCGAAAATATGAGGGGTTTTACAGGCACAGCGGGTCTATTTAATTTTTCCCCCCTGGATCACAACGGACTCACAAAGGAGTCATTCGAGGTACTGACCGTCAAAGACGGACGTTTTGTGATTGCTGATTGAGCTGATTAAGGTTTTTTATACCATTGACTATCTTCTCACAGATATTACAGTATATCTTTACCGGGCTGACCATCGGCAGCATCTTTGCGATGGTCGGCCTGGGTTTTAATATCATATACAACTCCACTGATATCATCAATTTTGCCCAAGGGGAATTTGTGATGATCGGGGGGATGGTCATGATCTCCCTGACCAAGGGGCTCAAGATCCCCATGATCCCCGCATTTTTCTTAACCATCATTATAGTGGGCATTGTGGGCATCCTCCTTGAAAGGCTGGCCATAAGTCCTCTGTCCAAGCCTTCCATCATTACACTCATCATTATCACCATCGGCGCCTCCATTGTATTTAAAGGCATGGCCATGCTCATTTGGGGAAAGGACACCTTTATCCTGCCGGCCTTTACCGGAGAAACCCCCATTATCGTCGGTGGCGCGGTGATTATCCCCCAATCCTTGTGGGTCCTCGGCATTACTCTCCTTGTAGTCATCGGTCTGGCGATATTTTTTGAGAAAACCCTTTTGGGTAAGGCCATGAGGGCCTGTGCCACCAATCGCAAGGCAGCCAGTCTGATGGGGATCAATGTCAAGAGGATGGTGATGTTCTCCTTTGCATTGAGTGCCGCTATTGGTGCGGTAGCAGGGGTCATTATTACGCCCATCTCACTCATGGAGTATCAGCGGGGCACTTTGCTTGCCATCAAAGGATTTGCAGCAGCCATTCTCGGAGGCCTCGGCAGCGGAGCCGGTGCGGTTATTGCAGGTTTTATCATCGGTGTCATGGAGTCCATGGGCGCAGGTTTCATCTCTTCCGGATATAAGGACGCTATTGCCCTGGTGGTGCTTTTACTGGTGCTCTTTCTGAGACCCACTGGTTTAATGGGCCGTTCCGAACTAAGGTAAGTAAGATCAAAAAATGGATAACAAAAATATATTCATCTTTATCCTTCTACTGATTGCGCTCATTCTCTTTCCCTTTATGGTGCCCAATAAATATTACATCAGTGTAATGGTAGTTGTTGGTTTTAATGTCCTCATTGTAATCGGACTCGGTATGCTTATGGGATATGCAGGACAGATTTCTCTGGGACATGCTGCATTTTATGGACTGGGTGCTTACACATCCGGGGCACTCTGCACCAAATTCCATTTCAATCCCTGGCTGGCCTTACTGTGCGGGATCATATTGACCGCAGGAGTAGCATATCTGATAGGCGTGCCTTCCCTCAAGCTCAAAGGCTATTATCTGGCCATGGCCACCCTGGGCTTCGGGGAAATCGTATTTATCGTGTTCAATGAGCTATCGGTTTTCACCGGCGGGCCGTCAGGAATGACCAGTATTCCCAGACTATCCGTCTATGGATTTACGCTGAACACGGATCTGCGTTTTTATTGTTTTGTTTGGGGCATTGTACTGGTCAGCATCATAATCTCCATCAATATCGTGAATTCAAGGGTTGGAAGGGCCTTGCTCGCCATTCACGGAAGTGAGAGTGCCGCACTGGCCGTGGGAATCAATGTGGCCAGCTATAAGGTGCAGGTCTTTGTGCTGAGCGCTGTTTTCGCCTCTATTGCCGGGAGTCTCTATGCCCATTTTGTTACGTTTATCAGCCCCAGTTCCTTTGGGTTCATGCAATCCATCATGCTGGTCACCATGGTGGTCATTGGCGGCATGTCCGACATATGGGGGGCATGCCTCGGGGCCTTGATCATCACCATTTTGCCAGAGTACCTCCACGTATTTCATGATTATGAGATCCTTATTTTCGGCATAACCCTAATGATCATTATGATTTTGATGCCCAAGGGGCTTTTTGTGAGTTTTATAGATGGCATCCGATGGATAAAAACCAAAATCTTTGGTAAAAGCGATGAATCCGATCCTGTCAGCATTTAATATCAGAAAGGAATTCGGCGGCCTGACTGCGGTGAATAATGTCACGCTTGATGTGTACGAAGGTCGCATTCAATCATTGATCGGTCCGAATGGCGCAGGGAAGACCACGATCTTCAATCTCATTACGGGTTTCTCTCCTCTGACCTCCGGAAAGATCCAATTCTCCGGCAAGCGTATAGATGGGAAAAGGCCTCACAAACTCGTTTGTATGGGGATTGCAAGGACATTTCAAAATGTACGGCTGTTTGAAAACATGACCGTTCTGGAAAACGTCATGGTAGGCCGCCATGCCAGATCAGGATGTACCATGATCGGCTCCGCTATGAGATTCCCTTGGGTTTTAAAGGAAGAGCGGTCCATCAGGGAAAGTGCCATGGCAGAATTGAGATTTGTCGGTCTGGAGAGTAGGGCAGGGGAGCAGGCAGGAAGCCTTCCCTTTGGGGAACAAAGAACACTCGAGATTGCCCGGGCTTTGGCAACTGAACCCAAATTGATCCTGCTCGACGAACCTGCTGCGGGTTTAAATACCCATGAAACACAAAAAATTGCAGAACTGATCCAGCAGATCAGGAAGAAGGGTGTAACGGTGTTTCTGGTGGAGCATGATATGAGTCTGGTGATGGACATATCCGATCATATTATGGTCTTGAATTACGGAGAGAAGATTGCCGAGGGGACCCCCAGGGAGATACAGAACGACCCTCTGGTGATCGGTGCATATCTGGGTGAGGAGCTTTAATTATGCTCAAGCTGGTCAGTGTCAGCACATACTATGGCGCGATCCAGGCGCTGAAAGGGATCTCCATTCACATTCAGGAGGGTGAGATCGTAACCCTCATCGGTGCCAATGGTGCAGGCAAGACCACCACCCTCAATACCATTTCGGGTCTGCTGCATCCCAAAAAGGGACACATATTCTTTCAGGACAAGGAAATTACCCGTTATTCACCTGAAAGGATTGTCAAAATGGGGATCTCTCAGGTACCGGAGGGGAGACAGATCTTTGCCAACATGTCTGTTATGGACAACCTGCTCCTGGGCTCATATCACCGCTTTTGCCGCAAAACAAAGAAACAGGTTCATCAGGATATTGATGGAACCTTTGAACTTTTTCCGATCTTAAAAGAAAGGATCAAACAGAAGGCAGGCACCTTGAGTGGCGGTGAACAACAGATGCTGGCCATCGGACGGGCATTGATGTCCCGACCTAAGATACTGCTGCTGGACGAGCCCTCCATGGGACTGGCACCTTTGGTGATCAAGGAGATTTTTTCCAGGATAAGGGCATTGCGCGAAGAAGGCACCACCATTCTGCTGGTTGAACAGAATGCAAAGGCTGCATTGAATGTGGCTGATCGGGGTTATGTCATGGAAACAGGAAAGATCGTTTTTCAGGAAACAACTGAGCAATTAAGGGAAAACAAGGAAGTCCAAAGGGCCTATCTGGGTAAAGGCTATAAAGAGGTCTGGGAGTAATGGAGGAAACGGATATGAAGATCTGGGATCCCAAGAATGAATGTATGCCCAGGGAGGATATTCTGCAGCTTCAGTTGGAGAGGCTCCAATCCCTGGTCAATCGGTGCTATAAGAATGTGGCATTCTACCATAAAAAATTTGATGAAATGAATATCGATCCGGAGGCCATCCAGTCTCTGGAGGATCTGAAGAATCTCCCATTTACAACAAAGGATGATCTCAGGAACAGCTATCCTTATGGCATGTTTGCTGTGCCGTTGCGAGAAGTGGTCCGGATCCATTCCTCATCAGGCACCACAGGAAAGGCCACAGTGGTGGGATACACCCAAAATGACATCCAGCTCTGGAGTGATCTTGTGGCCCGGTTCCTGACAGCCGGCGGTGTTACAAAGGACGATGTTATTCAGATTGCATTCGGATATGGGCTCTTTACGGGTGGTTTCGGCCTCCACTATGGTGCCGAGAGAATCGGGGCATCGGTTATCCCTGCATCAAGCGGCAACACCAAACGCCAGATCCAGATCATGAAGGATTTCAAAACCACGGCACTGGTGTGTACTCCCTCCTATGCAATGTATATAGCCGAAGTGATGGAGGAAATGGGGGTTGATCCCAAACCCCTCTCCCTGAAATTGGGCCTTTTCGGATCAGAGCCCTGGTCTGAGAGGATGAGGCAGCAGATTGAGGAAAAGCTGTTTATCAGCGCCACGGACAACTATGGCCTCAGTGAGGTCATCGGCCCCGGGGTCTCCGGGGAATGTGAACGCAAAAACGGACTCCATATTTTTGAGGATCATTTCATCCCGGAAATCATCGATCCCAAGACATGCGAACCGTTGCCCATGGGTTCAAGGGGGGAACTCGTATTGACCAGCCTGACCAAGGAGGCATTTCCTGTCATCCGATATCGAACCGGAGATATCACACATCTCACTGATGAGCCCTGTCCCTGCGGCAGAACACTGATCCGGATGAAGAAGATATCCGGCAGGACGGATGATATGCTGATTGTTCGAGGGGTGAATGTTTTCCCCTCCCAGGTTGAAGAGATCCTCATGGGGATCGAGGGTACTGAACCCCATTATCAGATCATTGTGGACCGCAAAAAGGCCATGGACGAGCTCGAGATCCTGGTGGAGGTCTCAGAGAATATCTTCTTTGATGAAATGAAACAGCAACAGGAATTCATTGAGCGCATTCACAGAGAGATCTCATCCAACCTGGGGGTCAGCGCCAGGATCAAATTGGTGGAACCCAAAAGCATTGAACGCACCACTGGAAAGGCAAAAAGGGTCATTGATAAAAGGGAGATATTCAATAACGATTGAGGATCAAAACAGATATGAAAGGCTGATATCACCTATCATCTGCGTGAATTCCATTTCCGGAAATGGAAAGAAGACATCCGCACCATCGGAATAGAACAAGATCGATTTGTCATCGATCTCGGTCCTTTCCCATGTAAATCCCAAACTGAGGAAAAATGATTCCCAACCTTTTTTCAATTTGACGCTGCTCATAATTGCAGAGCCTGATGTATCAACCTGGAAAGGATATCGGATTTCCTCACTTCCGGAAAAAGAGACCTGATAATCGATATTCGAGTTTGCTGCAAGGAAGGCCCAACCCAAACTGAAACATACATCCCAGTCGGATTTCG
>JBLIRM010000187.1:0-6869 GCA_049472295.1 bacterium
GCCTGTGCTTTTTTTCAGCTTGGAAACAGCAAAGGAACAGTTGCTGCTCAGGATGCTTTGCTCACAGGCAAGGGTGAACTCACACCATTTAAGGACGGGTTTTTTGACGGAAAGGGATTGGAAAAAGTTGATAAAAGCCGCCGGAGAAATCTCCGAAGCCCCGATTTATATCGATGATTCCGCATCACCGACAGTTATGGAAATCCGGGCAAAGTCCCGCCGGCTCAAAAAGAGCAAGGGTTTGGGATTGGTCATTGTTGATTATATGCAATTAATCCAGGGAAGGGCCAGGATAGAAAACCGTCAGCAGGAGATATCCGAAATATCCCGGTCATTGAAAGGTCTGGCCAAGGAACTGGATTGCCCCCTGATCGCCCTTTCGCAATTGAGCCGTGCAGTGGAGTCACGGACCGAACGCCGTCCGATCCTTTCCGATTTGCGAGAATCGGGTGCGATTGAGCAGGACGGGGACCTGATTGCATTTATATATCGGCCCGAGGTCTATCACCCTGACACAGAGGAGGCGGGCATTGCCGAGATTATCATCGGGAAACAGCGCAATGGTCCCATAGGCACTTTAAAACTGGCCTTTCTCAAGGAATATACACGTTTTGAAAACCTCTCCCGTGAGGATTTCCAATAATAATCAATAATGGGGATGGTTTCCATCCTTTGTAGATCAAAAATGAAGAGCCGATTTGCTTAAATGCCCATATCGAGTTATTATATTTGATCAAAATTGATGGCCTCTTAAAAAGTCATGCACTGAGTCATTGCGAGGAGCGTAGCGACGAAGCAATCTAATAAATACAATTAGATGTGACATGCAAGATTGCTTTGCTTCGCTCGCAATGACATTTTTTATGACTCTATCAATGTTCACCCGTGCTGAAATGGATTTTCATCTTGTTTGAATAGGAGAAGAATGGCAGACCATCCTACCAGGGCTGTCATAGATCTTGCGGCCTTAAGTCATAACCTTAAGATTATCAGGCAGAGGATCGGCCCCGGCACGAAATTGCTGGTCGTGGTTAAGGCCAATGCTTACGGGCACGGTGCCCGGGAACTGGCATTTCATCTCCAGAAGGAAGGCGTAGATATGCTGGGGGTAGCATTCATCGAAGAAGGTGTCGCCCTCAGACAGTCCGGGATAACCCTTCCTATTTTGGTAATGACAGGTTCCCTGCCCGATCAGATGGAAATGGCCCTGGAATGGAATCTCACCCTGAGCATATCAGATTTGGATACAGTCGAGGTCCTTTCACATCTGGCTTCAAAATTGAATCTGTCCGCAAAGATCCATGTCAAGGTGGATACCGGTATGGGCCGTCTTGGATTTCCATTTGAAGATGCGCTGAATGCCATCAGGTCCATTTATTCTCTGCCTCACATCGAACTCAAAGGGATTTGTACCCATCTGAGTACGGCTGATGAACCGGACCCCACTTATACGCGTTATCAAACCGAACGCTTCAGGAATCTGAGGGATTCGCTTTCCGGGTATGGCATCCCTTTACCCATGTTTCACATGGGTAATAGCGGTGCTGTGCTTCAGCATCCGGAAACCTACCTTGATATGGTGCGGGTCGGGATTATGGTTTATGGGATTGCACCTTCCCTTAAGCTTCAGGATGTTTTGCCCATTCGTCCCATCATGAGCCTAAAAACAAAGATTATTCATATAAAAAAGGTGGCTAAGGGAGCAAGCTTAAGTTATGGGCGGACCTATGTCTGCCCTTCGGAAAAACTGATTGCCATTATCCCTATGGGGTACAGTGACGGACTTTTGCGGTGTATGGCCGGCAAGATCCATGTGCTTGTCAAGGGTGTAAGGATACCTGTGGTAGGTACTGTCTGTATGGATATGTGCCTTTTGGATGTCACCGGCATTGAAGGGGTGAAGATTGCGGATGAGGCAGTCCTGATAGGTTCCCAAGGTGAGGAGACGATCACGGCCCATGATTGGGCTGCATGGCAGGACACCATCCCATATGAGGTCCTTTGTGCCATAGGCCCCAGAGTTAAAAGGATCTATCAGGATTAAAATAATAGACTTTATTATATTTACCGTTCACCGTATTTTCCTGTTGTCATTGCGAGGAGCCGAAGGCGACGTGGCAATCTCAAAAAAGAGATTGCTTCGCTTCCCCTCGTTACACTCGGGGTTTCAGCTCATCGCAATGACTTGCAACTACAGATAGCGTGAAGGGTTACTATTATTGGTTTGCTGTTGAAGACATTGTTTGGAAAAAGCAAGGGCAATGGAAGAAAATATTAAAATTGAACCTAAGGGAAGCGGATCAATCGCAGAAAATCTGGGCCGATTCTTTTACGATTATCTGGAGGAAGCCGGAAGAATACTTCTGCTTTTGACCCAGGCGCTCCTATGGCTTTTTCGTACACCGCTTAGATGGCGGGCAAGCCTGAAACAGATGGAGGAGATCGGTGTCAATTCGGTGCCTGTGACACTGATTACAGCTACTTTTACAGGAATGGTTCTGGCCTTGCAGAGCTATATCGGTTTTAAACGATTTAATGCACAAACCATGGTGGGTACTGTGGTGGCCCTATCCATGGTCAGGGAACTGGGGCCGGTTTTAACGGGTTTGATTGTGGCAGGCAGAGCAGGCTCGGAAATGGCAGCAGAGTTGGGCACAATGAAGGTCACCGAACAAATAGATGCCCTGTATACCCTGGCTGTGGATCCGATCCCTTACCTGATTGTCCCAAGAATCATCGCAGGGATCATTATGCTTCCGGTTCTAACCGTTTTGGCGGATTTTATAGGCATTTTCGGGGGATACCTGGTGGCCGTAAAGATGCTGCGTGCAAATCCGGTCATCTATTTTCGTCGTACTTTTGATTACATGGAGTGGAGAGATGTCTATATCGGCCTCTTCAAATCCAGTTGTTTCGGATTGATTATCTCCACCATCGGTTCTCATAAAGGACTATCCACAGAGGGGGGTGCCGAGGGCGTAGGAAAGGCAACCACAGGGTCTGTGGTGCTCTCCTCTATGCTTATTCTGATATCTGATTATATCTTAACGGCATTGCTGTTTTGATGATATGGAAAAGCTATTCATAAATATAGTGTGTTTTAGGATTATAAATTCCCCCTTAGCGAGGTCGTGGTGGAATCCTTTATCCAATTGACAAATGTATATAAATCCTTTAACTCGAACGATGTGTTGAAAGGGCTTGATTTAGAGATCTTCCAGGGCGAGTCCATGGTGGTGATCGGTGGCAGCGGCAGCGGGAAAAGTGTGTTAATGAAACATGTGATCGGTTTGCTGAAACCCGATCAGGGCAGGGTCCGGGTGGCTGGAAAATATATCAGTGATATGAAAGGAAAAAAGCTGAATGATTTTCGAAAAAGGTTTGGTATGCTTTTTCAGGCAGGAGCACTTTTCGATTCCCTTTCTGTATGGGAAAATGTCGGATTCAGTTTGCTCCAGCATACCAAACTCCCAAAGGATGAGGTGCGCAGGATCGTCAGGGAAAAATTGCAGATGGTCGGATTGCAGGGGATAGAGGAATTGAAACCTTCAGAACTGAGCGGGGGCATGAAGAAACGCGTTTCACTGGCTAGGGCCATTGCCATGGAACCCGAGATACTCCTTTATGATGAACCCACCACAGGACTCGATCCGATCATGGCGGATGTCATCAATGAATTGATATTGAATATGAGGGAGAGATTGAGTATCACATCCCTTGCCATTACACATGACATGAAAAGTGCATATAAGATCGCGGATCGAATTGCCATGCTTTTTGAGGGTCAGATCATCCAGACAGGGACGCCTGAGGAGATCCAGCAGACAGAGAATCCCATTGTCTATCAGTTCATTACCGGGAGCGCGAAGGGTCCGATTACAGACGGAAATCATTAGAAAAGGAGGTGCTTGTGAAAGGGATATCCACAGAGGCCAAGGTAGGGCTTTTGGTCCTATTGTCCATGTTTATCCTTGCCTTTTTGACCTTTCATTCTGGGAAAATGAGCTTTGATAAGGGGAAGGGTTATCAACTGAAGGTCAAATTCAATTCTGTTGCCGGATTGGACCCGAAGGCAAGGGTCAAGGTCAGCGGTGTGGATGCCGGATATGTGAAAGAGATCAACTTGGTGCAAGGATATCCCGAACTCACCCTCTGGCTTGGGCGAGGTATTGAGATCCGCGAGGATGCTGTGGCTTGGGTGCGCTCCCTGGGTATGATGGGGGAGAAATATGTGGAGATCGAACCAGGTTCCTTGTCTTATCCCCTTTTGAAGGATGGAGACCGCATATCAAAGGGGCTGGTAGCCAAGGATGTGGATGAAATGGCAGAAAGCCTGGGCTCCCTGGCAGAGGAACTGATTGTCATTGCTCAAGCCGTGAAAAAGGTAGTCGGAACCCAAGATGGACAGGCAAGGCTCTCCCTGATCGTGCAAAACATGGAAGAGATGACCTCAGGGATGAATGAAATGGTGATCCAGAATCAGAAGGAGATCAACCGGCTGGTGAGCAATCTGGCTGATTTTTCAGAGGAACTGAACCAATTGATGATTCAGAACAGGACGCAGATCGCCGGTATCATCACCGATTTCGGTCACTTCTCCTCGGAGCTCTCCAGACAGGGCCCTGATATGATGCGGAATATCTCGGATGCCACAGAGGGGCTGAAGGGATTCATGGACCCAAATGGCTATGGATTGAGCGGGGCCTTTAAGGAATTCAACGATGCCGCACAAAGACTTGACTACAGCTTGCAGCAGTTCAGCGAGATCACTGAAAGGGTGAATCGAGGGGAGGGCACGATCGGCAAACTGCTCACGGATGATCAGGTTTACGAGGACCTTTCCGGGACACTTGGGGATCTTCACTCCATGGTGAGCAAGGCGGAGGCCTTCAGCCTGCATATTGGCTTTCGATCGGAATATCTGACTGAATATGAAAAATCAAAATCCTATTTTTCCTTGAAATTCGAACCTCGAAAAGGCAAATACTATCTATTGGAGTTTGTGGATGGTTTTAGGGAGGAACTCACCTCCAGGCGGGTCATATACGATCCAAATGGCGTCCAAACAACCGTGGAAGAAGAATTAGAGGAAAAATTGATGTTCAATATCTTGATGGCCCAACAATTCGGTCCCTTTTTCATCAAGGGCGGACTCATGGAATCCACGGGTGGGGCAGGTATTGACTATAACCCCTTTGGGGAGAATTTTTCAATGGGTTTCGAGGCCTGGGATTTCGGCGAGACGAAACCTCATCTCAAACTTTTTGCCAGTGCCCTGATCAAAAAGCATTTCATTATCAATGTGGGTTGGGACGATTTCGCGAATTCACAGAGAGAAAGTTTCTTTGCAGGGGCAGGCTTTACCTTTGAGGATGAGGACCTGAAGTATCTCCTGAGCAAGCTCCCACTGCCGGGGCTGTAGTGTGATGGGGCAACCCTTTGTCTGTCAGACATGCGGTTTCAGATCCCTCAAATGGATGGGCCGATGTCCTGAATGCGGGGAATGGAACTCCCTCCTGGAAGTCCCCTCCTCCAGGTCAAAGCCCGGCTTTTCCTTGACGGATCACCCCCTTGAGTGCCCACCCTTGCCTCTATCCCAATTGGAGGATGAAGAGGGAGAGCGGATCCATCTGGGGATTTGTGAATGGGACCGGGTCTTGGGAGGAGGTCTGGTGAAGGGATCCGTGGTCCTGGTATATGGGGACCCGGGGATAGGGAAATCCACACTCCTTCTCCAGATATCCGACAAAATGGCAGCCCACGAAAGGGTCCTGTATATCTCAGGCGAGGAATCCGCCCGGCAGATCAAGATCAGGGCGGACCGATTGGGACTCTCTTCTGCGGATCTGCATATCTATAACGGTACATGTCTGGAACAAATGATGGCCCATGTAGATCCCCTGAAGCCCCATATTGTCGTTCTTGATTCCATCCAGACCACTTATACGGAACGCATAGAAAGCCCGCCCGGAAGCCTGAGCCAGATAAAGGAACTGGCCACCCAGTGGATGTATCTATCCAAGCAGAAAAATATCGCCACATTTCTGGTCGGACATGTCACAAAGGCAGGCTCCATAGCCGGGCCAAGGGTTCTGGAACACATTGTGGATACGGTTCTCGGTCTGGAAGGGGACCGCCATCATGCCTTTCGGATCCTCAGGAGTGTCAAAAACCGTTTCGGGCCAACCAATGAAATCGGGCTTTTCGAGATGACCGGCCAGGGCTTGCTGGAGGTGACCGAACCCTCCAAGCTCTTTCTGAATCCCCATCAGGAGCCCTCTGCCGGTTCCGTGGTGGTTTGCAGTCTGGAGGGTACAAGGCCGATTCTGGTGGAGATCCAGGCCCTTGTTTCACCAGGGACTATCGGTATGGCCAGGAGGACCTGTAATGGTGTGGATCCGAACCGGGCCGCCCTTCTGATTGCGGTCCTCGAAAAGAGGGTAGGGCTGTACCTTCAGGATAAGGATGTCTATCTGAATGTGGTGGGTGGCCTAAAGCTGGATGAGCCTGCCATAGACCTGGGAATCATGATGGCCATATATTCCAGCCTGCATGATTGCTCGCTTCCACCTGACCTGGCTGTGATCGGAGAGGTTGGCCTCACCGGAGAGATCAGGCCTGTCTATCAGTCTTCTTTGAGACAGAAGGAGATCTGGAAGAGAAGGTTCCGGACATGCCTTTTGCCTTCCGCAAACCGTTCTGATGGGGGGCCGGAGCAGGACGAACTCAAGATCCTATACGTTGAGAGCGTTCAAGAGGCCATAGAAAAAATTTTTTAGGGAGGCTTAGCGTAAGAGTCATCTTTTTCTTCAACACCCTCAATAAATATCTTTTCTATGCCCAACATGGACTACTAAATGTTTGGCTTC
>JBLIRM010000188.1:0-6861 GCA_049472295.1 bacterium
TGTTGCGGCAATAATTCGGACATTGACCGGGACTGTCTTGAATTCGCCTATCCGGCGTATTTCTTTCTCCTGAATGGCCCGGAGAAAATTTGTCTGTAAAGCCAATGGGATGTCTCCGATTTCATCCAAAAACAATGTGCCTCCATCTGCTGCCTCGAAAAGACCCACCTGATCGCTCACAGCTCCTGTAAAAGCACCTCGCGTATGTCCGTAAAGCTGGCTTTCAACCAAGGATTCTGTAAGGCCGGCACAGTTCACTATCACAAAAGGATTCATTTTACGGCGTCCGGAAAAGTGAATGGCCCGAGCCACAAGTTCCTTGCCTGTCCCCGTATCACCCTCAATAAGCACTGTAGAATCCACAGTCGCAAGGTCTTGGATCTGTTGATAAACCATCTTCATGCTTTTGCTCTTTCCTATCAAATCATAGAATTGGGCCTTTCCATTCAGTTGTTGCTGTAAATAATGAATTTCCGATATATCATAAATGAAGAATATCTTGCTCCGGCGATCCCGGGGATCTTCCTTCACATCGATCTCCATCCAATATTGTTGGCCATCTTCTGCCAAACGAGAGGATGGAATCTTTTCCCGCTTTTCACTGGGATTTGCAATCATGGATTTCAAAGAATCTCTTGTCTCCTCTTCAGAGAAAAGGGCACCCGACCAGGGCAGCCCCAATATTTGCCCCCGCTCCTTTCCCAGGAGTTGCTGGCACGTATCACTTACAAATTTGATGCACCCATCCTTATCTGTCATGGCGACCCCCATAGGAAGCTGATTCAGAATGGATAAAAGGTCATCATGACACTTCCTTAACTTTCCAATCATTTCCTTGGACTTCGTTTCACAGCGCTTTCGTTCTATGGCATATCTTATCGAACGTAAAAGCAGGTTGCCATCGGCCTGCCCCTTGAAAATATAATCCTGTGCACCCTCCTTGACTGTCTTTATCGCAAGGTTTTCGTCATTTAAACCGGTCATTACGATAACAGGCATCTTTGGCATTCGATCCCGAACCTTGATAAAGGTATCCAGCCCCTGGCTATCCGGCAATGAGAGATCCAGCAGAACGACATCGAAATTATTGTCAAGAAGTCTTTTCAGCCCGATTGAAAGACTGTCGGCACATTCAATATTAAGGGAGATATCTTTCGATCCAGTCAAAGATTCCTTTAATAGCCGCTTGTCTTCGGGGTTTTCCGCGATAAGCAAAACCTTTATCTGTTTGGGGTGCATCTCTCTTTCTCCGAAGCAAGTTTTACAATCATGAATCAAAAATTTCCAACGCTTTTTGCGGAATGCCTTTAAATTTCCTTGAGATCTCCATTGTTAAACGGAGATCTGCAGGATTATGGTCTGCCAATAAAATTTCGATAGAATAAAAAATATGGACACACCTTTTTTTAACATTCTCCACTTTGATCACTTTGTCAGTCACTTAAAGGAGCAAGGTTGCTCCTAATTATATTTCGGCCTTTTGGGCATTATCCCTTTGAGATCCATAATTTTCGAATTTGGATATTGTTGAACTCGGGACCCCGACTCAACCCCAAAATGACTCGATATATAATTTTTACGAGATCAGCAGTTCCCACCCAACCCCGGCCATGGGATATTTCCCCCTTTTTCATGCTTTGATAATCTGAAAGGATTAGGGTATGATATGAAACCCTGAGATCCGATGCGCAACCGATTTGCTGTGTTAAGCCTATAAGGAGGTTTATTCATGGAGTTTGCCCAGATGGTTGGCCGCCTGTTGGACAGGATATGTATCATCCTGTTCGTGGCTACCCTTGCCGCCATTGCGCTCCATTTTATCGGCTTTATCGGCTCCGGCCGCTTCCGCACCCGGTTCAGGTCCCGGGAGGAGTGACCCGGAAGACAGACTTGATGGCATTGTGAGGAATTTTCTATGGAAGAACATCTGCAAGATATTCCCTATCCGGTGAGGGTCATGCACTGGGTTCACCTCGTCTCCATCTTTTCCCTTGCCTTTACCGGCATCTGCATCCGCCACCGCCTTTTCGAGCGATACCTCGTTCTTCAGAGGAGACACCACTATTACTTCATGGTGATCATCCTGATCAATCTTGTAGTGAGGATCGTCTATGCATTCAGGGACGAAACCAGGACATACCGGGACTTTGCAATCGGATGGGAGGACATACGGAACATACCCCAGGTTCTCCGCTACTATATCTTTCTCCAGGATGATTACCCGCACATAGCCAAATATGCGGCCATGCAGAAGGTGGCTTACAATCTCTTCTGGATCATGACCATAGTCCAGGGATATGTGGGATTTGCCATACTCAGGCCCGGGCTCCTGTTCGGATGGGGAGGGAACCCTGATGTAACGATCATCTGGGCAAGGAACATCCATACCGCCATCATGTGGTTTTTCATAATCATGACATCTGTGCATATGTACATCGCAACGATCGAGGGATTCCCCCTCCTTAGGCTGATGCTGTTCGGCATCGAGCACGAGGAGCAATAAATGGGGACGGACCTTTCAGTAAAGACCTTCAGATACGGGGGTATCCATCCCCCTTACTACAAGGTATCCACCGCAGCAAAGTCCATCGTGCAGTCCACGCTGCCCAGGGAGATTTATATCCCCCTCTCCCAGCACATAGGCGTACCCAGCAAACCCCTGGTAAAGGTGGGGGAGCATGTGCGCACCGGCCAGAAGATCGGGGATGCGGCGGACCATGCCCCCTCAGCCTCCATACATGCGAGTGTGACCGGGAAGGTGATCGCCATCGAGCGCAGGCCGCACTTTACCGGATTCAGTGTGCCGAGCATAGTGATCCGGCCCGATCCAGAACAGGAAGAGGTCGTTTTCAAGGGTCATCCCGATTTCTCCGGGCTCTCCCCGGATGAGATCAGGGGTATCGTCAGGGATGCGGGTATCGTGGGCATGGGGGGCGCAACCTTTCCAACCCATCTCAAGCTTTCTCCTCCGGATGACAGGGTAATCGAGAGCATAATCATCAACGGGTGCGAGTGCGAGCCCTTCCTATCCTGTGACCACCGGAGCATGGTGGAGCGGACCGGGGACCTGATCACCGGGATACGGATCATCCTGCATACTCTCAGGGCGCAACATGCATACATCGGTATAGAGGTAAACAAGATGGATGCCCTGGAGGCGGTAAGTAACGCGGTTGCACATGAAGGAGCTATGACGGTTGTCCCCCTTGCAGTCAAATACCCGGAGGGAGGGGAGAAACAGCTTATCCAGGCGATCCTGGGCAGGGAGGTTCCCCTAAGGAAGCTCCCATGGGAGGTGGGGGTGCTGGTCTTCAATATCCAGACCACCATCGCCATTGCGGATGCGGTTGTGCAGGGGAGGCCGCTCTTCGAGCGGGTGGTGACCCTCTCCGGGCCATTGCTCAAAAAAACAAAGAATTTCAGTGTGAGGATCGGCACCCCCATCCGGCATCTCATCGACCAGTGCGGGGGCTTCAAGGAGAATCCCGAAAAATACATCCATGCAGGCCATATGCGCTACGACACCAAGGTGCTTCGCCTGGTATTCAAGGGTGAGTTCGCCAAGGTGATCATGGGGGGACCCATGACTGGTTTTGCCCAGCCCGACCTCCTGGCCCCGGTGGTGAAGGGGACATCGGGTGTGCTGGCCTTTCCGGAGAGCATGATTCCAACGGAGATGACAAGGCCCTGCCTGAAGTGCGGGAAATGCAACGCTGCCTGTCCCATGCTTCTGATGCCCAGCCTGATGGGCGTTTATGTGGAGCGGCGAAAAATCGGTGCAGCCGGGGATTGCGGGATACTCGACTGTATCGAGTGCGGCTGCTGCGCTTATGTATGCCCTGCGCACAGGCCCCTCATCCAGCTCATGCGCATCGGCAAGGGGAGGATATTCTCCCGCCGGAAGGCTAAGTGAAAAAGGGAACAGACCCTTATGGACCTTCGGATCGACATCATGCCCTTTTAAGGAGAAGGAGCCACGAAGAATAAGAATTTGGAATTAACTATTGTAATTGGGGAATTGACTATTGTCATTGCGAGGAGTCGAAGGCGACGTGGCAATCTCAAAAACGAGATTGCTTCACTCCGTTCGCAATGACTGATAGTTTATTCCATTTTAGGTGAAAAACAGATGGACAAAAGACAGATGGACATTATCATAAACAAAGTTCGCTTCGGTAAAGGGCTGTAAGGATGAACCACACGGATATACAGCTCGTGGTCACACCCCCTCCGCATATCCAGTCGCGCTCTACCATATCATCAGCCATGTATGATGTGGTGATCGCCCTTGTGCCCGTATTCATTGCCGCTACCTACTTTTTCGGCCTCAATGCCATTGTCCTGGTTTTTGTGTGTGTAATCTCTGCCGTACTGACCGAGGTCCTGATCCAGAGGCTGCTGGGAAAACAGGTCACCATCTACGATGGCAGTGCCCTGCTCACCGGGGTGCTCCTTGCCTTCTGTCTCCCGCCTGCCACACCCTGGTGGGTCGCAGCCATTGCCTCCTTCATCTCCATTGCCATTGCCAAGCAGCTCTTTGGTGGACTGGGGCACAATATATTCAATCCCGCACTCTTCGGGAGGATCTTTATCACCACCTTTCTCCCATTCTTTCCCAATTACTTCATCGCACCACTGTGGTGGAAGAAGACCAACTTCTTCAACTTCCTGATACCCTACGGTGTGGGCATGCACGGGGACAGCATGGTGTACAAGCTGGTGGACAATACAGGCAAGACCGTGGTGGATGCCATATCCACCGCAACCCCGCTCCGCCTCGCGCACCAGGTGGGGGCGGTCAAACCTACCTACATGCAGCTATTTCTGGGGAATGTCAAGGGAGGGAACCTGGGGGAAACCTGCATCCTCGCCCTTCTCATCGGCGCTGCCTATCTCATTTACAAAGGCCATATCGATCTGGTCATCCCAGGGAGCATCATCGGGACTACCTGCCTGCTGGTTTGGGTATTCGGCCATGACCCCATCTACCATCTGCTGGCAGGGGGGCTCGTCCTGGGCGCCTTTTTCATGGCAACCGACTGGATCACAAGCCCCATGACATTGAGAGGGAAACTCGTCTACGGGGTCGGGATAGGGCTTTTTGCGAGCTTCATCAGGCTGTTCGGAACCAGGCCCGAAGGGGTGGCCCTGGGTATCCTTCACATGAACGTCATCTCCGTTTTCATCGACAGGCTTTTTCTCCCAAGGAGGTTTGGGGAATGAAGGGTACACCAGGGGCACCAGCAGCCAGGTCATGATGAGGATCAGCGCGGCCAGGGGCAAGCAGAGGCACATGGAGTAACGGCTCCGTTAGGCGTCGGGTTCCATGACCTGCGGATAGACCCGGTGTTCAAAAGGAGTAGCAAAGGCGGCGGATGATAAGAACTTGCTTTTCTGGAGAAAAAAATAGGCAGGGTTTTCAATTTTTGTCAAGACAATTTTTCAAAAAGAATTTAGCATAAGGTGAAAATGGTAATAATTTGCCGGAGAAGGAGAATAGCTGGAAATGGGAAAATACTCTGGGAATGCGAACAGAGGTTTTCTCGATGAGAGATTCGGGCACTCCAATAGAATCTATATTGTGGAAACTATATCAACGATGGCTGGAGTCCCTGATCAGCTTCTCCACGATCTCCCCATCCTGCCTGCGGATATTGACGATGAGGGGGGTCTCCCCCAGCAGGGCATGGGTGGCGCAGGCGAGGCAGGGATCATAGGCCCGGAATGCCATCTCAACCATGTTCAGGAGACCCTGATCCACCTTCCAATTGTGAATTAACTTCTCTGCGGCCCGCTTCACGGACATGCACATCCCCGCATTGTTACGGCCCGTGACCACGATCAGGTTCACCTTCTCCACCATTCTATCCTCATCCGACCAGTAATGATGGATTAGGGTGCCCCCGGGGGCCTCAACGATCCCGATCCCTTCACCCGGCTTTTCCTCAGGGATGTTCCTGACCTTGGGGGAGGTGACCTCCTTATCCTGCGCAAGCTCCAGTGCCCGCTTCACGGCATAGACGTTCTCGATCACCCTTGCCCAGTGCTGAGCCATGGCGTGATGGTTTTTTATGCGATCGTAATAAAATATGTTCGCTTTGCCGCCCAGAATGCCATTAAAAGCATCGCTTCGAGACGGCGCAGGATTTCGATGTTGAACAGAATATTGCATCAGGGGGATGATGGGACCAAGTGTCTATTGGTTGGATTTCTGTACGAGATTGCAGAAAATGGCTCTGAAGAGATTTTCGAAATTCCTGCGAAGGACTGGAACAAGACCGTAAGTAATGCTGCAATCAAGGCCTTTGCTTCAGAAAGATATAGTGAGACATAGAAGGGGATGGAGAAAGAAGGAAGGGAAAAAATGGAAGAATAGAAGGCTGGTATTGTCATAAATAAGTGCAAAAATAAATGCTTGACTTTTTTAGGCCCTATATTTTAACATATTATTATCCTTTCTGACTTATGTTGCGATTCCTTTAATTAATTGTTATTTAAACGAATCAATGATATGGGTTATGCTCACCAAGAAATCATTTTACAAAAGGTGTTGGACCTCTAACCATACAATCCACCACAAAAAATTTGAACTCGATAAATGACTTTTTATTATGCCATCAAAGTTGAATTTTTAAATTTTCTGTAATACGATACAGCGATAGTTCGAAACCAATAATTCCTTATCAATGAAAAGCAATTCCTTATCAATGATTATTGCATATAGGCTTGATAGGCAATGATAGAAAATCCCCCCTCAAGGACATTAAAGTTTCATATAGGGAAAATATGATTGTCGTCCTCCAAAACCTATACTGTATAGTTTAACTGATTGTTAATCGTTTTTTTAACCTATTTCCAACT
>JBLIRM010000189.1:0-6860 GCA_049472295.1 bacterium
CAGAGGATGGTCCAGAGGAATATCGTAGGCAGGCCTGCGTAATCCGGCTGGCCGCTCAAACCGCGGGGACCGCCGACCACCTCGAGATTTTCGATCATGCTCTTGACAATGAACATGAAGGCCAGGGAGATAATCGCCAGGTAATCCCCTCTGGTCCGGAAGGAGGGGATGGCCACGGCAAGGGCGCTCAGGCTGGCGACAAGCCCTCCCAGGATGAGCGCAATGGGAAACATAAGGTGTCCCAGGCCGTAAGGAAGTATCGCATTGCCAAGGATGCTGTTATTGACGAAAAGGGCCACTGTGAAGGCTGAGGCCATATATGCGCCCAGCGCCATAAATCCCGGGTGCGAACAGGAGAACTCCCCCATATACCCGTTTATTACATTCAGGCTCAAGGTCACCATAACGGCAATCAAGGTCAGTTTCAGGGTGAGGACCCGGTAGTCACTCATGCCGGCCCATAGGTGCAAAATGGAATAAAACAGGCAGAGATGAATCGTCACCGAGAGATGAATCGGGAAGCGGAGCAGTTTCGATGCCAGTTTATTGGCCCGCAAACGGATCAGCCTGGCAACAATCATTACAGGTAAGACATATACCAGTAATAGATAGATGACAGCACCGGGAATCAGTATGGGCCTCTTGAGCATGATTACGAAGCCGAAAAGCACAGGGATTTTGGGCAGTCCCAGAGACAGGGCCAAAGGGGTGCCCAGTAGTCTTTCGAACACAACTGCTGTGAGGGCGCCCAAAAGCCATCCTAACATGGGGATTCCGGAAAATGCCTCAAGGATGTTTTTTTTCAACCGGGACATGCAACCCCAAAGCCGGCTTTTTTTAGATTCCATACTCATCTATCATCCCCTGATACCAAATTGCAATCAGACAATTACAAAGTCATTGCGAGGAGTGTAACGATATGGCAATCCCGGATTGAGATTGCTTCGCTACCCCTCGTTCCACTCGGGGCTCCGGCTCACCGCAATGACCAAAGGGAAAAACCTTAGCTCAAACCCTGCAGCAAGCTGGAGGGAATTGCCAAGTTAAAGTCTCAGTCTTGCACTATAGGGCTCACCAAAGAAGCCGTGCGGCCTGAAGACCAGAATCACCAATATAATGGAGTATGCAATCAGATCCCGTAGTGTGGAAGGGAAGACCATGGCCACAAAGATCTCGATAAATCCCAGCATAAAGCCGGCCAATGTGGCCCCCATGATCGAACCCCTGCCGCCAAGAATGGCGGCCACAAAGGCCTTCCAGCCCAGTATGATGCCCATGTAAGGGTCCAGGATGGGATAGGCGATTCCGAAGAGTATGCCAGCGGCTGCGGCCAGAGCCGAGCCCACTGCAAAGGTCATTGCAGCAACCGCATTGATCGGCACCCCCATCAAAGGCACAACCACGTAGTCGAAGGCCATGGCCCGCATGGCCATCCCCCATTTTGTCCTCTTTACGAAGAGATGCAGGGCAAGCATGAGCGTCAAAGAAATGCCCACTATCATGATCTTCTTATTGGTGACATATACGCCGCTGACATTGTAAGTCACTGTTTCGATCAGGGAAGGGAACCTGATCCGCCTGGCACCCAGAAGGGCCAGGTTTCCAGTCTCCAGGATGATACCGATCATCAGCCCGGTAATGGCAGCAGAGGCCCTGGGCGCGTCACGCAAAGGCCGATACCCTATCCTCTCCACCAGCATACCCACGAAGGAGGTCAGAAACATGGCAATAATAATGGTTAAAACCAGGATGATCCATTTGGGTATGCACATCGTGACAAGGGAGAAGAGCGCCAAGAGCCCTGTGGCCACACCGAAGCCGATATAAGCACCCACCATGAAGATGTCACCGTGAGCAAAGTTGAAGAGCATCAATATACTGTAAACCATGGAATACCCCAGTGCGATCAGGGCATAGAAACTCCCCCACTGCAGGGCATTAACCACGTTCTGAAAGAAAAATACCAATGAATCTCCTCCTTGGATATTCAAAACGGGTCAGGGCTCAACACCCTGGCCCGCATCTCTTCAATGAATCTTTAGCCTGTTTGGACCAAAAAAAGCCAATAGGGCACAGGTTCCAGGGAAAAACACGATCCCCGGTCCCCAAACCCCGGCCTACGGGCAGACGGATCTATAGAATTCAAATTCACCCTTGTCACTGATTTGGACGATCACGGCGCACTTGATAGGATCACCCTCCTCAGTAAAGGTCATCCTGCCGGTAATGCCTTCAAATTCCTTGATCATGGCCAATGCATCCCGGACACACCTGCGGTCTTTTTTCAGATCTCCCGTGATCTCACCGCAGGACCGGATCGCCTCCTCTACAATGCGAATGGCATCCCATGTCAGGGCAGCCACATCATCCGGTACATAGCCAAATTTCTTCTGGTATCGGTCAATAAATGCCTTGGTCGATCCTGTGGCCCCGGCAGCCGCATAATGGGTGCTGAAGAAGAGGCCATAGCAATCCTTGCCGCAAAGCTCGACCGTTTCAGCGGATCCCCAACTGTCGCTGCCCACAATAGGTTTATCCCAGCCCAACTGGTGGGCCTGCTGGACGATCAAAGCCACTTCATTATAATATTGCGGCGTGAATATGACCTCTGCACCGGAATTGATAATATTGGTCAACTGGGAGCTGAAATCAGCGTCCTTGGTGGTAAAGCTTTCAAAGGCAACCACGGCACCGGGTCCATGCAACTCTTCCCAGGCCTTCTTGAAGAACTCGGCAAGGCCCTTAGGGTAATCACTCGCCACGTCGTACAGAACCGCAGCTTTGGTAAGGCCGAATTCCTTGGTGATGAAATTGGCCAGCACCGGCCCCTGGAAAGGATCAAGGAAACAACCCCGGAACACAAATGGACGATCCTGGGTGGTCTTCGGGTTGGTGGACCATGGGCTGATCATGGGTGTTTTGTAATTATTGGCCACCTCGCCGGCTGGTACGGCCTGCTTGGAGGCCTGAGGTCCGACGATCACCAGGACTTCATCCTCTGTGATCATCTTTGTAGTGATCTTTACCGCTGATTCGGCCTTGGATTCATTATCCTCGACTACCAGCTCTACTGGGTACCTTTTCCCACCCACATCCAGGCCGCCGGCGGCATTGATATCCTCGATCCACATCCGGGCGGCAAACTTCGAACCCTCACCCACCTTGGGGATATCGCCGGTGATCGGTGCATTGATGCCGATCTTGATTGTTTCCGGCGCCCTGGATGTACAGTCCATCAAGAAAATACCGATACTCATGCAGGAGACAATAATAATAATCCAGAATCCTTTTCTCATCTCTCCCCCCTATGATGTCTTTATGAAAATATGCCGAGTAAAAATCCCTTACAAAATGGTCCAGCCCGAATAACAAAGGCCAACGCGGTAATCTCTCCCGAGGTTATTGCGGGGCATTAAATGCCGCGGCAATCTGAGAATGAGCCCATTTTCAGGATAAGAATCTGTTTTTCATGTGCGGAAAGTATAACGAATGCGTATGAATCCTGTCAATCCAACACTGAAATCTGACAGTCCTTTGATTATTCACTTTGCCATTCATATGTCAGGGATATATAATATCCGAATGATCGGGGCAAATCTATTTAAGAATACCTCGATAGAAATAACATTTTGTAACCGCTCACCGCATTTCCCTATTTTCATTGCGAGGAGCCGAAGGCGACGTGGCAATCTCAAAAACAAGATTGCTTTGCTTCCCCCCACGCTTCGCTCGGGGCTTTGGCTCACCGCAATGACTCGCAATTATAAATAGCGTGAACGGTTACAACATTCTTAAAAACAATTTCTTATATTATGACATCCTGGAGGAGCCTTAATGGAAGAAGAGCGTGATTCTGCCTCTGCCTTAAATGAAGAAGAAATACTGAAGCGACTGACCAAAACCGGCTCCATGGTGGATCATTACCGTATCTGTCATGGCATCCTGAATACACCCGGCATTGATATTCATATACTGGCATGGGTCTTCGTGTATATGAGACTCTTTTCCATAAAGGATGTCAAAAAAGAGATGAGGGGCAACTATCAAACCAAGGATATCTCCCATATTCAAAGCGAATTGTCCATGGCCCTGACCAGGGTGTATGTGGATACCTTTTCCTGTAATGACAGGGATACATCCCTGGATCGTGTCCTGATCAGAAATATCATGAATTTTTCGCCGCGAGGGGGCGGGAACGGGGATGAGCTTCGGCTCTTCATATTGGATACGATGAGACGCCATGGAATACGGGAAGGACACCGGCCGGGTATCGACGACCCCTTTATCGAGGAATGGCATCAAAAATTACATAGTTGCTGTACGCCCGAGGATATCGGTATTTGCGAGGCCTATATCCTGTTCCAGGAGACCAATTCACATGACCTGTTTTATAAGACATTGTGGGAGCGAAACGGCATATCCGTTGATTATCTGAAGCATATGCCTCGTCCTCTGAGACATGCCCCAAGATACATGCCGCAACTAATCCCCGATCTGAAACACTTGCTCTGGATACTGAAACAGATCCACGGCGGCTCTCACAATTTTCAATACCTGCTGGAGGTATCCAAATGGCAATTGGATAAGGAATTGTTTTCCATGCTGGAGGATGTCAAGAATAATTTCGGTGCATGGTGGATCCCAGGGAGAATCGTAGAGTGCCGGCACAGATTGAAGCAGATATTGGGAAAGCATTGCCCACGGGACCCTCTGATGATCGATGTGGCACTGGATAATATATACAAGACCTCGGTGGAAAGGATCGATCTGCGGGGTCTATCCGAAAAGGATATGACCTCATTAATCTCCTTGACATTGCATAATATTCACCTATCGTATGAGAATGAAAAAATCGCCTCATGTATTGACCTGTGGGAACGCCTGAAAAATGACCCGGATCAGGATAAATCCTCTCCTGAATGGGGCCTGAAGGCCTTTGCCGCCCTGACCTATATCCAATCCATGATCCATTCATATACTGATGAATTATATGGATGCATTCAGCCTAAAGCCCGACTTCTCGGGGAATCATGTCAGATACCCGAATCCTATCTCACCAACTTTACGGAAGAGGTCATCCGGAGTCAGAATACATACATATTGTCAAAGCTTCTGGATGCACTCTTACCCCTGATCCGGAAAACAGCCGGAATAGGCCCCTGGAAGATCGTCAGTCACGGTCAGGGGCATGCGGCCGGAAGAATTAAATACACTGACTCATTGCTTTCCATTCAGGGAAGATCATTGGAAAAGCCTCATATCATGGTAGTGGACAGGATCGATGGCACGGAAGACATCCCCGCCTGGGTGAGTGGCATTATCACCAAGAGCGATGTGGATATACTGTCCCATATTGCCATTCGCTGCAGGAATTCCAGGGTGATGTTATCCACCTGTTATGAGCGGGATATATTCGAACAACTCGGATCATACGAAGGAAAAATATTTGAGGTAGCCATCGAAAACGACAGGATTCGTTATCATGAAAATGACGTGGATGCCACTGGGAAAATCATTAATGAGAAGATTAATG
This sequence comes from bacterium, assembly GCA_049472295.1. GTDB lineage: Bacteria > SZUA-182 > SZUA-182 > DTGQ01 > JAFGSM01 > JBLIRM01. The sequence continues at coordinate 5,534 of JBLIRM010000189.1, forward strand.
ACAAGATTAAAGACAATAAAGGTACGCTCGGCAGGAGCAGCCACTCAAAATCGGGCAACCTTATGGGTATCAAGGGGAGGATATCGGATTTCATAAAAACGCCGTTCTCTGCAACCTTGCCATACGAGGCGTTTGAAAAAACGCTTCGCAGCAACCCAGAGTCATTCTCACAATTCGAAAAATTAACCAAGGCATTGTCCTCCCATCCCCAGGGATATGCATCCATCCTCTCAGATATAAGGGCCTTGATAAATAACCTTACCCTGCCTGCAGATATCGTTCAAACCATAGAGGAAAAGATGATCAGCCAGACAGGTATGGTGAAGGAATGGTCGGAATCTCTGCAAGGGGCGGTTATTACGAATATCAAGAAGGTATGGAGCTCTGTCTGGAATGAGAGGGCATATCTGAGCCGTTTTTCACGTCATCCGGATGGTCATCGAGTGCGTATGGGTGTACTGATGCAGAATGTAATTCCTGCCGACTACTCCTTTATCATCCATACACGGAATCCCGTATCCGATAATCATAATGAAATGCTATCCGAGATCGCTGTAGGCTTAGGGGAGACCTTGACAGGGAATTCACCGGGCACTCCCCTTTGCGTCATTTCAGACAGAAGGGGGCGAAGCCACAGGATCATGTCTTATCCTTCCAAATCCTTCGGTTATTTTGATTCCAGGAAAGATGACTCATATATCATGAGATCCGATTCGGATGACGAGGACCTTGCCGATTTCACGGGGGCGGGATTGTACGAAAGCTATGCGACCAAAAGGCCGGCCCGGATCTTTGTCAGATATGACAGGGAAAAGCTGTTCTGGGACAGAGAGTTCCAATCCTTTCTCTTTGATTCCCTTGTTAAAATGGCCGAAGAGATCGAGGATATCATGGGATGCCCCCAGGATATCGAAGGCGTGTATGCACGTGATGCCTTTTATGTGGTTCAGACCCGCAATCAAATCGGATGATCTTATCCATATGATGTAATCGGGCAGGCAATAAAAAAGCACCCCACACAGATATGTATTCCATGTGTGAGGTGCTTTTAAAAAAGGATTACAGCAGACTATCCGTCATGCAAAGATATCAGTTTTTTCCTGCAGGGATATTATCCACCACCTTTATGACCTGGGTCCCCGAGAAAAACTCTCCTCCATTAGTCCAACCGGTTAATGTGAATGTATAATAACCCACATCCTGGACTTCATCAACCACAGTTCTCACAACATTTCCCGCACTTCCAAAGATAATAAGCAGAACGCCTCCTGTTTCTGGCAATCTAAACTTTATCAGCAGCAACTTCTGGGACTCAACTACCCAAAAT
>JBLIRM010000019.1:0-25476 GCA_049472295.1 bacterium
ATGCGATTTTTATTATTCAAAAAAAACATATAATTACGTAGTTCTCATAACCTATTAACATTTCAATTTTCAGAGAATGGTTCTTACACATGCCAAATCTCAATATTATGTATATACATAATGTTTCTCTGAATAGAATGAAAACGAAAAGGAATTCAAAATCATTATTATGGGTATATTTATGTATTCATATTGGCCAAAATCATCCCTACACATTATTCAATTATAATGATTCAGATTCTCTGACTAATGAAAATCATGCTTACGACATTCACAATTCTATAAGGAGGGGTTATGTTTAGTTCCCATTCAGCCATCAGAGCGCAAAAGGGCATAGAATCGACAATTTTCAATTATTTCTATCATATTCCCAAGACACCGGTTCTGGATAAAGCTGTTTCAGTCCATGTTGCGAAAACGACTGAAGACTTAAATAAGGTCTTTAATATACGATGGGAAGGATATAAAAAATACTCTTTCAAAAAAGGAGAGATTATCGATGAATATGACTTTTCACCTAATGTGACTCTCCTTTTGGCTGAGGATAATTACGGTAATGCCGTTGGAACCCTAAGGATCCTCGATCGAAGATTTGGTGAAATAGAGCTTGATAAATTTGTTGAGGTCGATTCCTTCGTCAGTGAGGAAGAAGGGAACTGTGTTGAGGCAACACGATTTTCAATCCCGAACCATCCCGATTCAAAATTGATCAAGCACCTTTTGTGGAAAGCGCTTCTTTCTTATTGTCTGATCGGTCGAGTCAACGTCATTATTTACTCCGTTCGTCCTCAGGCCTCCCGTGTGTATAGACGTCTACTCTTTGAAAATGTTGGACCTTATGGTGTGTATAATCACCCTTTACTTGAAGATTCAGAACATCATACATACAAATGTGTGATCAGTGAAAAACGGGGGGTGCTTAAAAGAATAGACCCACCCCTTTATAATTTTTTCTTTAAAGAAGATCATCCAAATATTTTAATGGATTGACCCTCCATTATTAAACATTTTTGGGAAATGTGCTTCTCAGTGAAAGTAAAACCTGGAAGGGTATTAAGTATTACATCAAATAAAGGATTTATTTTTTTAAAAATTGAAACGAAGAGGAAAAAATGCTTCAGACCAAAATAATTCCGGACATTCAGAAATTTATAGAATCGAATCATTATTTAAAGACCTGTGAAAAAAATTCAATGGATTTGGATGAAAACTTTTATATCCGTAAGGCAAATACCCAGAAAGATTTCAAGATTGCTTTCGATATTCGTTGGAGGGCTTATCAAAGGTTTTTTAACAAAACAGATGAACTCATAGAATTAAATGATTTCCACTCCAATGCCACCCTGCTTATTGTGGAAGACAATCAAAACAAACCGGTCGGGTCAATGAGGATCCTTGATAGAAGACATGGGAAGATTGAACTGGATCGATTTGTTGATATCAAGTCTTTAATCCCCAGAAGCGAATTGCCATGTGCCGAAGGAAGCAGACTTGCAATCCCGAACCATCCAAATTCAAAGGTGATTAGATTCCTGCTTTACAAGGCATTTTACCTTTATTGCAGAAACAACCGAATCGATACGATGCTTATCTCTGTGCGTCGAATTACGGCCCGTAATTACCGATATTTTTATTTTAAAAATGTGGGTCCTGCAGGAATCTTCAACCACCCCCACATGGGAAATTTAGAATACCATACTTATAAATGCAATATCTCTGAGACAAGTAAGTTCTTAAAAATAATGAATGAACCGCTTTATCAATTCTTCTGCGGCAAGGAACATCTGAATATCAACATTTCTTAATGTGAATCAAACAAGAAACTGTAAATTAGGGGAACAGGAACAATGTCGGTTAAGTCAGACAGTAGTCATAAAGACAAAAAAGAAGATAAAAAAGAATCCGGGCAACAGGTTCGAAGAATCGTGAAAGAAGGGATTAATCTCAATGAAAAGGATATCGCGATTATCGGGATGGCCTGCCGTTTCCCGGATGCAAAAGATTACCGCCAATTTGGCTACAATTTAATGCAAGGCATCAATTCCATCAAAGAGATCCCTTCCTCCCGTTGGGATATCAATAAATACTACTCCCCCAATTTCGATGAGCCCAATAAAAGTATCAGCAAATGGTGCGGACTCATTGAAGATATCGACCAATTTGACAACAAATTTTTTAACATCTCCCCGAGGGAAGCGAATAATATGGACCCGCAACAGCGTTTATTGCTGGAGGAGACATGGCATTGTATCGAGGATTCCGGGGTTGCTCTAAGCAGACTTCAACAGAAAATGACCTCGGTTTTTGTGGGTGTGATGGCCATTGATTATCATCAGGATGCCTCGGCCCCGGATGTGATTACCGATAGTTATGCCTGTCTGGGGAACTATGAGTGCATACTGGCAAACCGGATATCTTATGTGTTTGGATTGCAGGGCGCAAGCATCTCGATTGATGCAGCCTGTGCATCCTCCCTGGTGGCTATACATGAGGCGAAACGCACACTCATTATGAAGGAGAGTGATTATGCTCTTGCCAGCGGCGTTTCACTGAATTTTCATCCATGGAAATACATCTCCTTTTCCAAATCCCGGATGTTGAGTCCGGACGGGCAATGTAAAACATTTGATATAAAGGCCAACGGATATGTTCCAGGAGAAGGGGTTGGGGTCCTTCTATTACAGCGCCTGGAGGATGCAATCAAAGACGGTAATCATATATACGGGATCATCAAAGGATCTGCTGTTAATCATGGAGGGAAAACCTTATCCATTACTGCCCCGCGAGTGGAGGCTCAAAAGAATGTGATCCTATCGGCCTATAAAGATGCAGAGGTCAGTCCTGATACGGTCACTTATGTGGAAGCGCATGGCACAGGGACCTCTTTGGGCGACCCGATCGAGATAGAATCGATTACCCAGGCCTTTCGTAAATATACCGAAAAGGAGCAGTTCTGCAAAATCGGATCGGTTAAATCGAATATCGGACACCTGGAAGCGGCAGCCGGGGTAGCAGGTGTTATCAAGGTATTGATGATGATGAAGCACCGGAAAATACCCAAAAGCCTGAATATTACCCAGTTGAACCCCATCATTAACTTTGGAAATTCGCCATTTACAGTAGCCACTGAATTAAATGAATGGCAAGAAAGAGGGCCGGGATTGCCTTTGCGTGCCGGAGTCAGTTCCTTTGGCTTTGGAGGGGTCAATTCCCATTTAGTATTGGAAGAATATTCCGAATATCCAGTCACTCAAGATAACGGATCCGAGTTGAACCAGCTATTTATCCTTTCAGGAAAATCTCCGGATAGTATGAAACACCTTATAGAAGATTGGAAACGATTTGTGCAAAGTGAAACGTATTCCCACCTTAGTCTTAAAGATATTTGCGTAACGCTGAAACTCGGAAGAGGGAATTTTCCCTATCGTTATGGCGTTCATACACGCAGTAAAGAAGAATTGAAGAAGTCTATAAAAACAGCAGTGCCCACAATCCCCAAGCAGACTGAAAAAAACTGGTGTTTTCGAATTGGGGATTTTTCATTCGATAGTTTATCGCAATTTCAAGGGTACTTGAACCGATTTGATCTATTTACGCAACATCTGGAAGATGTTAAAAAAAGTTTTCTGAACATGAAGGATACAAAGGGATCATTGAATGACTTCGATGATGAATCATGGGCAGAATCAAACAGGGCTCTTTATTCATTCATGTTGGTCTATGCGGGTGCATGCACACTGATGGATCTCGGATTTAGGCCTGATGTGATCACCGGCGAAAAGGCCGGAGTCATGGTAGGTTTGGTTATAAGCGGTATTATGAGTCTGGAGGATGCCCTTGCAGTCCTTAATAAACAAAAGAATCTGAATGAGATCCAATTCACACGACCCAGGATCCCTTATTATGATTCTGTCCTTAAAAAAACCGTTATGCCTTTCCATTTTACTCCTGAATATCTTCGTTTACTTGTGGATGAATTAGGCAGACATAACAAAAGGTTAGGACAATTATTGGTGGATGGGATTTTATATACCGAGGAAAACGGCTCTCAACCAGTTAAAAATCATCGAAAACAGACATTACTGGGAAATCTGCTTCTACAAAATCTTGCTATTACACAAAAACAGCTCGAAGAAGCTCTATCGGAACAGAAGAAGACAAAGGATTTCCTGGGAAACATCCTGGTAAAAAAAGGCTACTGCACTTCTGACGCCCTATCAGCTTGTTTGGTACAGCAAACTATACTTCGCAATTACGTGCATGAAGTATTCCGTCATTATGTGGATCAAGCCAGACTGCTCAATATAAGCCAGTTCACTTTTAAAAAATATCTGGAAGAGTGGGATGTCATTCTCAAGAAATCAGGAAAAAGTATCCAGCAATTTCTCTTTAACGAAAAACTTATATTGCAGGAAGGAAGACGAACAAGACATGAAAAGCTGCTTTTCATGCTCATCATCATGAACTGCCTGCGCAGACTCAATCAAAAGTGGAACCTGACGGAACAAAAGCTGGTAGAGGAAAAAAGATTTTATGAACTGCTCGATTTGGTTACCGACACAGTGATGCCGAAAGAGGACCTTGTAGAGCTTTTCTTGAGCGACAATCCGGACTATATGCGTATAGCCCGAACGCTCAATAAGCGGCAGGTTCATCGAAATTTAAATAATTCATATCGCTACATAAAAAAATTAAATCCCAATATTCAAGATATCGAGGAGGTTTCCCGATGGCTTGATGAAGCCATAGAAACAAAAAATGTCTTGCCTGCTGATAGTATGGCCTACCTGCCTGTTGACAGTATCGCCTTTTTTGAATTTGGAATCTTTCATGAACAGGTCCCCTTTAAAGATGCAGTCCATCTCAAAATAGGAAAAAATTTATGTGAATTGTTTACAGACAGCTTGCTTCAATTATGGCTAAATGGTGTAGATATCCAATGGGAAAAAATATATCAGGAAGGTTCATATAAAAAAGTGGTACTGCCTTTATATCCATTTGACAGAAAATCCTTCTGGCTGCCCCGGAACATTGATAGTCAAATTTCTGAAGGAATAGATGATTCCAGCGAAATGAGACATACACCTTGGGAATTAAAACAAAGTGATCAAAAAGGCAACCTGTTTAGACGAACTTTTACCATTCAAGACCCTATTATCAATGATCATGTCATTACGGGGCAGCCCATTATTCCTGGTGCTTCCATGATCGAATTCGGGCTGGCTGCTATACAAGCAGCATTAAATCAAAAAATTGGAACTTTGGAGAATATAATCATTCAAAATCCCTCCATTGTCGAAAATGAGATTTCTGTTGAGGCAGAGATAAATCTTCAGGAAAAGAAATTTATTATAAAGACAGACACCCATATCCTTTGCAAGGGAGCATACCAGGATGCAGAATCTACACCCCTGCCTTCCATCGATTTATCTTCTTATAGAAATAAACCTCCCCAGGCAATTAAAAACCTATATCCCTCTTTATCACAGATAGGCTATCAGTATGGTAATGGATTACAGGTGATCCAAAATATCTGGGAGAGCGATCAGGCCTTTATTGTTGAACTCAACAGACTCTCCCCGGAAGAAGGAGAGATGACGTCTTTGAATCCACGGATACTTGACGGCATCTTTCAATCAGCTCTGGCAATTGAATATCTTGAGGGACGACTGCCAGAGGATAACACACTGTATGTACCTTATTATATTAAATCCCTAAATATTTTAGAAGAAACAAGAGATCACTGTTTTGTATATATCCATAAACAGGATCTGAAAAAAAGGGGGCCAGATATTAATGTTCAGATTTCTGTTTATGACGAAAGCGGGAAAGCTGTCTTGTGGATTCAGGACATGCTCTTTAAAAGGGTATCCGATCAGTTTTTAAAATCGAATTCTCAAATATTGCCTAAGGCAAAAGATGATTCAAAAGCATCTGCTCAAATTTATTTATATCAATCCGAGTGGATTCCCAAGTCACTCCCTTATCCGGATCTGGATGCATCACAAAGGACAGCCATCCTACTTATAGATGACAATGAGTTAAGCACCCAATTATCTCGGGAGATTGCTCTCAAATATCACAAAATTTTTACCATCTCACCCCAAAATGCCTTTTCACTTGGAGACCATAGCCACTTTGAGATCAATCCTGAAATCGAGCAGGATTATATGGCAATCTTGCAGGATATACTGAGCCAGACAGGGGATGGTTCCGAAGCGTATGATATCTATTTTCTGTGGGCCTATGATCACCAAGCCTGTCCGATCTCCGACCTTCAGGATCTGTCAGACAAACAAAGAAAAGGTGTACAAAGCCTCTTCTTTTTAGCCAAGGCATTAGCCATGGCTCATATCAAAGAGAAAGCAAGGATTGTGATCTGCACAAATAAGATGCACGTCATTGAACCTCAAGATAAAGGGGAAGGTTATGGATTCGGGGGACTTCTGGGCTTGGCCAAAACCATCATGCTGGAAAATCCAAAAATAAGGATAAAAATGGTTGACCTTGACACAGATGACATGACGCCATCGGAAGCATCCAGTATCCTCATTGATGAAGTTCTTTCTTCTGAATCCGCAGACATTGTTGCCTACCGGAAAAGGGATCGCTATATCCGTATCTTTGAACCATTTCATTTTATGAAAAGCCAACCAACATCGATATTGAGAGATCAGCGTGTCTATCTTCTGATCGGAGGCGCCGGAGGAATCGGAATCAAGGTAGCTGAGATTATCACGAAGCAGGTGAATGCCCGGTTGGTATTGATTGATCGATCGGAATTAAGTACCGAAAAACAGCAACAATTCCAACAGATTCAAAGCACTGGGAGTGAAATTCTATATCTTCAAGGGGATGTAACCAATCCGGAAGAAATGAAAAAACTCATTGAAACGATTAAAGCGCGATATGGAAGTATCAATGGCGTGATCCATTTAGTCGGTATTCTAAGGGATAGACTATTAGTGAGCAAAGACTGGGAATCATTCCAAAGGGTAATGGCCCCCAAGGTTCAAGGCACATGGATCATGAATCAATTGACCCAAAAGGAACCTTTGGATTTCTTTCTGGTTTTCTCTTCCATTGTATCCATATTGGGAAATATCGGGCAGGCGGACTATGCTGCAGCCAATAGTTTTTTGGATACATTTATCTCCTATCGTTCGCAAAACAATCACCCTGGAACCAGTGTGAGCGTCAATTGGACACTCTGGGCTGACGGAGGTATGGGTGACAATGAACAAATAAGGAAAGGTTTTGAATCAAGAGGCCTGTGCCCGATTCCTTCAAACCTCGGTTTGCAGGCACTTGAACAAATAATCAATCGAGGCAAATCTTCCCAATTTGTTGTGCTGGGCGGGAAGTTAAAAGAATTTGATCTTATAGATAAAGAGAAAATAGTCCAAAAACAAATGAAGCCAAAAAAACAGGGAAAAATAAGTGAAGAATCAACACTCATGCAAATAGAAGATTATCTTGCTACCTTAGTGGCCTCAAAATTAGGGAGCATTGCCAGAGAAATCAAGAGGGATGAGTCCTTCTTCTCCTTAGGGGTCGAATCCATTATCGTGCAGGAGATCATGAGCGAACTGGATAAAAAATTCGAAAACCTCACTCCGACCTTGTTGTTTGAATACCCGAACATTTGCGAACTCGCCGAGTTTTTGAAAGATAAGACACCAAAAGATGGCGGGCATATAGATGGTCTGAATGATCAAACCATCAATGAAGAAGATGGCATTGAAGAGGAAATACTCATTCCTGAAAACGAAGAAACATATGTTCAATCATATGATGATTCTCCTCAGGATGATTCAAAGGATCATTCACCCTCTCTGCTTACAAATATGGTGGAACCTCGGATTCCCAGTTTTCAAAAGAGAGGTTATGAAATTGCGATTATCGGGATGAGCGGAAGGTTTCCCAAGGCCCCCAATATTGATATTTATTGGAAAAATCTAATTGCGGGCAGGGATTGCATTGAAGAAATCCCGAGGGAACGATGGGACCATAATCAATATTTTGATAGCGATCCGAATAATCCCAATAAGGCCTATGGCAAATGGGGGGGGTTCATTAAGGATGTGGATAAATTTGATCCCCTATTCTTTAACATCTCCCCAAAGGAAGCCGAGCAAATGGACCCGCAGCAACGCCTGTTCTTGGAGTCTACATGGGAGACGATGGAACATGCAGGCTATGGTGACAGAGGCAGGTATAAGGACAAGATTGTCGGATTATTTGTTGGGGTCATGTGGAATGAATATTCGATTTTGGCCAATCAAGAGGGATTTTTGAAGGATATGTATCCGGGACCCGGATCACTCTACTGGATCATTGCCAATCGTGTCTCCTATGTAATGGATTTTAAAGGCCCCAGCATAGCACTCGATACGGCTTGTTCATCCTCCCTGCTTGCAGTCCACCTGGCCTGTCAAAGCATCATCAATGGGGATGCGGATATGGCCGTCGCCGGGGGGATCAACATATCAATCCACCCGAGTAAATATCTTTATCTGAGTCAAGCCCGGTTTTTATCCACGGATGGGCGTTGCCGGAGTTTTGGAGAAGGTGGCAACGGATATGTACCGGGCGAAGGCGTGGGATCTGTATTACTGAAACCGCTCGAACAGGCCATTCGGGATGGTGACCATATATACGGCATCATCCGGGGGTCATCTTCAAATCATGGTGGCAAGGCGACAGGGCTTACCGTGCCGAATCCTGAGGCACAAGCCCGCCTTATTGTCAAGGCATTTGAACGAGCCCAGATCTCGGCCGAACAAATTGGATATATCGAGTGTCACGGCACTGGGACAGCCCTGGGTGATCCCATTGAGATCAACGGACTGACAAGGGTTTTCAAGAATTTTACGGATAAAAAACAGTTTTGCCCCATAGGATCGGTGAAATCCAATGTCGGTCATCTGGAAGCAGCTGCGGGTGTGGCTGCCTTGATCAAGGTACTCCTATGTATGCACCATAATAAAATTCCGAAGAGCCTGCACAGTGAAACAAAGAATCCCAACATAAATTTTAAAGATACCCCCTTCTATGTTGTCAACGAAGCCATCGATTGGATATCCGGGCCTTCAAAGCCAAAGCTTGCAGCCATCAGTTCTTTTGGGGCCGGAGGCACCAATGCCCACATCGTTTTGGAAGCCTTTGAAAGAAAGGATACCCGTGCCCGATATCAACCAGGCATCCAAAGTCAAGCCCCGCAGATCATTGTGCTTTCAGCCAAAAACGAAGAGAGACTCACTGAATATGCCGGGAGGATGGTTGAGTTTTTAGAAAAGGCAGAATCTGCCTCGTTTTTCCTCACTGATATGGCTTATACCTTACAGGTAGGCAGGGAGGCCATGGAGGAGCGGCTTGCAGTGGTTGTATCGGATATTACGGAATTGAAGGAAAGATTATCTCAATATTTAGAGAACAATGAGGATATCAAGGATTTATACACAGGCAATATAAAGAAGAATAAGACCATAGGGGATCTTCTGGTAGGAGAAACGGATGGAGAAGAATTGATAAGGCTTTTTATTAAAAACAGAAATATCTCAAAGATTGCACAACTTTGGGCATCGGGTGTGAAGATTGACTGGAGTCTATTATATCCGGATCACACACCAAACCGTATTTCTCTCCCTACTTATCCTTTTGCCAGGCAGACGTATTGGATTCCGGAATCTCATCAGCCGATCAATGTGTCCAATAATAGCCATACGGTCAAACTTCATCCATTGATCGATCAAAACACATCGACTTTACATGAAGAGCGATTCTCAACCATGTTGACAGGGGATGAGTTTTACTTGAAGGACCATATTGTTGGGGGCCAGAAGGTATTACCGGGTGTAGCCTATATTGAAATGGCCCGGGCTGCGAGTGAGATCGCCGGAGAGAGAAAGGTTCAAAAGATAAAGAATACCGTCTGGCTTCAGCCCATCGCCTCAGCGGATGGGTCTCAAAAGGTTCACATCAGCCTTTATCCGAAGCAGGATACTGTGGAATATAAGATCAGTACCAATGCAGATGCTCATCAAAAGGTGATCCATGCCCAGGGGAAGGTGATCTTTGCCCCGGAGACTAATAGCCAATCCCAAGCTGAAGCAGTGGATATCGAAGCCATCAAAAAAAGATGTTCGGATATGAAAGAGAGTGTGGAATGCTACAGGCTTTTTCAGAAAAGGGGCCTAAAGTATGGTCCGAGTTTTCAACCAATTCAGAAACTCTGGAGCAATGCAACAGAGGCCTTATCTCTACTCAGGTTACCATCCCTTTCTATCAATGGATTTAAGGATTTTGTGCTGCATCCTTCAATGATGGATGGTGCCCTCCAAACAGTAATTGGGCTTATGAATCATTCAGGAACTGACAATGAAAGCCTTTATATCCCATTTGCCTTGGGAGAGGTGGAACTGATCGGACCCTTACCGGAAAGATGTTATGCACATTGTGTATTCCGGGGAAATAAGACCGTCTCCGCAGATAAAAAATTTAATATCCGGCTTATGGATGAAGAGGGCTCCATTTTATTAAAGATGCAGGATGTGTCACTCAGGGCCATCCAGCCACAGATTTCATCGGCATCTTCCATTAAAGAGCAAAAAAATCCGGAAATTACATATTTTAAAAATGTATGGGAGGAATCACCATTAAGGGTAAAAACCCATGAGCATAAACCTTTGGGTCATATCTTACTATTCGATCTCAATGAGGATATCCGTAACTCCCTGAGAGAGAAACTAAAAGGTGAGCACGATTCCCATATCATTCTGGTAAAACCGGGAGAATGCTTTCAGGAACTCGAGAATTCGGTCTTTAAAATCAATCCCGGGCAATTAGAGGACTATCGGAGATTGATGGAAATCCTCAAAAGTCAAAACCACCTGCCGGGCCAAATAATCTATTCATGGTCACAAGATGAATTCTTGCCCGATCAAAAAGCTCTGCATGTTCAGCTCGAGCAAGGCATCTATTCAGTACTCTACCTCAGTCAGGCCCTGATGGAGCAAAAAACCAGTAACAAAATTCGGATGATATTTGCCTATCCCGGCAATAATGAAGAATCACAACCTCTGTATGCGGCAATCAGTGGATTTGCCAGGACGATTCACAGGGAAACTCCAAGGTTTATATACAGAACTGTGGAAATAGGAAAAACAATGCATGCATTGGACGTCTTGTGGCGTGAGATCAGAAACGAAGCGGATGATGAAATCGAGATCCATTATGAGGAAGAGCAAAGGTGGGTAAAGCGTTTGAAGGAATTTGATCCGGCTAATGAAGCTGAGGATGACGGCATAAAAGGGCTCCTCAAGGAAAGAGGAGTATATATGATTACAGGTGGCATGGGTGGATTGGGTCTCATCTTTGCTGAATATCTGGTCAGGCACAAGGGCGCAAAATTGGTGCTCACAGGAAGATCTGAGTTGAGTGCCGGAAAGGAAGCGCAGATAAAGAGGCTCGAGAGTTTAGGCTCAGAGGTGACCTATATCAAGGCGGATGTTTCCAAACGTGAAGACACCGTCAAACTTATTGCCGAAATTAAGTCCCGATTTCAAAAGATCAACGGCATTATTCATAGTGCAGGGGTCATCCGTGACACATTTGTTTTGAAGAAAACCAGGGAAGAAATGGATGCTGTACTGGCACCCAAGGTTTACGGCACGGTCTATTTAGATGAAGCAACAAAGGATGATGACCTTGACTTCTTTGTGATGTTCTCCTCCATAACAGCAGTAATGGGAAATGCCGGACAATGTGATTATGCATATGGGAATAGTTTTATGGATCAGTTTGCCAAAAGGCGAGAAGCATTGAGAGAAAAAGGGGAGCGTGCCGGCAAGACCCTATCCATCAATTGGCCTTTATGGAAAGAGGGTGGAATGCAGGTTGACGAGCAGACTGAACGATTATTGGAAAAGACCATAGGAATGCAGCCACTCGATACAGAGGCTGGGCTGAATGCCTTTGTCAGGGGATTAAACCTGAAGGAAAGTCAATTTGTTGTGGTTGAAGGGGAGCGTCAAAAACTAAGAAAGACGCTGATAGGCGGAAATGATCATTATCAGCAGGGATCTACAGAAACCAAGGATGAACTGAACCAATCAATGGAAGATAAAACACTCCCAAAGATTCAAAAGGACGTCTCTGAAATTGTCTCGGATATTCTAAAGGTAGGTATTAAGGATATCCATTTGGACGAAGAGATGAGCGATTATGGCTTTGATTCGGTTTCTTTCACAGTGTTTTCCAATCGTATCAATGAGACATTCAACCTGGATATCACCCCGGCTATTTTCTTTGAACATCCATCCATTGGCTCATTTACTCAATACCTCTATGAAGAATACAAAGAGAGCTTCATGAGCCACTATCAGGAAAGCATGAAACCGGACATCTCTGATATTCAAGAGGAACCAAATGAAGCAACCATTGAAGAAGTCAAACCTCAGAGCAGGTTCCAATCATCAACTGAGAAGGAAGAACCGCGAGATGGGGAGATGCGGTTTGCAAACGAACCGATTGCCATCATTGGGATAAGCGGTGTGATGCCCCAGTCAGGAGATTTGGAGACCTTCTGGAGTCATTTAGAAGAGGGTAAGGACCTGATTAGCGAAATCCCCAAAGATCGTTGGAACTGGCGAAGCTACTATGGGGATCAGAACAACGAAGCAAACAAGACCAAGGTGAAATGGGGTGGATTCATGAAAGAGGTGGACAGATTCGATGCCCTCTTTTTTGGGATATCACCCCGCGAAGCGGAATTGATGGATCCACAGCAACGAATCTTTCTGGAAACAGTATGGAAAACGATAGAGGACGCGGGATATAAGCCATCGGATTTATCCGGAACAAACACAGGGATATTTGTGGGGGCTGCAACCACTGATTACCAGGAGCTTATACGGGATCGCTCCATTGATATCCAGGCTCAAACATCCACAGGGAGATTCCACTCCATTACAGCCAATCGCATATCCTATCTTTTGAATCTCCATGGCCCAAGCGAACCGATAGACACTGCTTGCTCGAGTTCATTAATAGCAATCCATCGAGCAACCCAGGCAATCAGGATGGGAAATTGTGATATGGCCATTGCCGGAGGAATCAATGTCATGCTTACCCCAACCCTGCACATCTCTTTTAGTAAGGCGGGCATGCTGTGCGAGGATGGCCGGTGCAAGACCTTTGACAAGCGGGCCAATGGTTATGTGAGGGGAGAAGGTGCGGGGGCCATACTGCTAAAACCTTTGAGCAAGGCCGAGGCAGATGGTGACCATATCTACGCAGTGATCAAAGGAACAGCAGAAAACCATGGAGGACACGCCAATTCTCTAACAGCCCCGAACCCAAATGCCCAAGCTCAGGTTTTGATAAGCGCCTATGAGGAGGCCGGAATCGATCCCGATACAGTCAGCTATATCGAGGCCCACGGAACCGGGACAAGCCTTGGAGATCCTATTGAAATAAATGGATTAAAAAAGGCATTCGAGGAATTGTATCAAAGGTCGGGCAAGCCATTACCAAAAGAGCCCCATTGCGGGATAGGCACGGTAAAGACAAATATCGGGCACTTGGAAACGGCCGCAGGTATAGCCGGTATCCTCAAGGTCCTCTTATCCATGAAATATAAAAAGATGCCGGCCAATATCCACTTCGAGGAAATCAATCCCTTTATCCAATTGCAGGGAACCCCATTTTACATTGTGAGTGAAGCCAGGCAATGGGAACATCTTCTGGATAAGGATAATCAACCCATTCCAAGACGAGCAGGGGTCAGCTCCTTTGGTTTCGGAGGGGCAAATGCACACATCGTGCTTGAGGATTATGAAAGACCCATCTCCCGATCCGGCTCCTCAAGCCAAGGGTCTCAAGTTATAGTGCTTTCTGCCAAAAATGAAGAGAGGCTGAATGCCTATGCCGGCAAACTGAAAGGTGTCCTGGCAAAACTGAAAAAAGAAGTGGATGATGGCCTGACCCATATCAATCTTTCAGACATTGCCTATACCCTGCAAACAGGCAGAGAGGCCATGGAAGAGCGTTTGGCCGTGATTGTATCGGATATAGAAGAATTAATCACAAAACTGGCTCGATATTGCCAGGGAGAAACAGAGATCGAAGATCTATTTCGAGGTAATGTGCAGGCAGGCAAAATTGAAGCGGGTTTACTCCTAAAAGGCAGAGCAGGCAAAGAATTCATAAGAATCATTATCGATGATAAAGAATTCGAAAAACTCGCCCAGCTCTGGGTATCAGGGGTGGATATAGACTGGAGATTATTATATGCAAATCATGCCCCTCATCGCATATCTCTTCCCACCTATCCCTTTGCCAGAGAGCGATATTGGATCCCTGAAACTCCCAAAGTGCAGAAAGGGATAACAAATGGATTAAATCCCCTGATCGACAGGGTCGTCCCGGAATTGAGCCTGACTCAGGGGCTTGTTTTTCAAAAGACTCTGAAAGACACGGATCTGATTGTAGGAGACCATAAGGTCCAAGGTCAATGCATACTTCCCGGTGTTGGGTATCTGGAAATGGCATATGAAGCAATCTCTGAAATCATGGATAGCCGTCATTTCCATCTCGAACAGGTTGTATGGCTCCGTCCCCTGCCAGTAGGAGCAGAGAAAAAGGCAATTCATATTCTAATAAAACAGGAGAATGAAAAGCTACAATATGAGATTCAAAGTGGCAATCATAACGAGCCTGTTATCCATTCAAAAGGGGCCATTCATTTCAATACAGAGGCTACCGACCAAATAGATCAGTATGTATCTGTTGAGGAGATCAGGGGGAGATGTACCCGTCATATCGAAAAGGAAGGTCTCTATAAACGGTTTAAAGAGCATGGCATTACCTATGGCCCTTACTTTCAGGGGTTAAGCAAAATCTGGTCGAATGACGAAGAAGCCCTTGGTCTCCTCAATTTGCCTTCCGAATATGAAAGCGAGCTGAATCAATATACCCTTCACCCCACGCTCATGGACGGGGCACTTCAGACAATAGCGGGCCTTAAGGAAACGCAGAAACAAACCCTGCTGCCTTTTGCTGTAGAAAAGGTTGAAATCTTACACCCTCTTAAATCCCGAGGGTATGCTTATGTGAAGGCACTCGGTCATAATCAGTTCCATGTGGCGATTCTGGATGACGCAGGTCTGGTTTGTATCAAACTCCATGATGTAGCCCTCAGGGCATCAGAGGACCCCCTTCAGAATCTCTTTTACTCTCCGAAATGGATGCCTGTGCCCTTATCATCCATTCATTCAGAGAATATGGAAGTGATTGGGGAAAAGGAAAAGGGAGGGAGAACAATTCTCATCATTTCCCCATCCCTGGATTCCGGACTTGGAAAGGCCCTGAGGGAAGCCCACCCAAAAGATGAGGTCATGGAAATCAGATTGGGAAAGGAAACCAAGGAGTATGCCAAGAATTATCGTGAGATTGTTACAGGGGACCCCTCTGCCCTGGATAGCTGTATCAAGCAACTAACGAACATTCATATGATCTATTTCCTCGGGGGGATCCTGGAGCAAGGAGTGGATGCAGATGATCTGGATGCCGCCCAAGAGAAACAGGAGCAGGGTGTAATTTCTCTTTTCAGACTGATTAAGTCCCTCAGCAAACACCATCTCATCCAATCCCCTATGCAGCTTAAAGTGATCACCAATGATGTTCACAGGATTGAATCCGAGCAAATCACCAATCCTCATGCAGCCAGCCTCTCCGGTCTGACCAAGGTGATCACCAGTGAATATCCGATGATAGAGGCTGCTTGTATCGATATAAGCCTGAATGATTTGGAGGCCGATCCATCGGAATGGGAAATAAACGATCCTGCCGGATCAATCCTTTCAGAACCTGTGGGCAAAAGGGTGGAAGAAGTGGCCATACGAGATGGAAAACGCTATGTGCGTACTCTGATGCCGATTGTTCTTCCCCCCGTCAACATATTGCCTTTCCGGCATCATGGGGTTTACCTGATTTTAGGCGGCGCAGGAGGAATAGGCATGGAATTGAGCCGCTATCTCTCGGAAGCAGTAAAGGCACGACTGATATTGTTGGGCCGGAGTGAATTGGATGCCAGACGAAAGGAGAAGATCTCCCAGATCGAATCAAAAGGCGGAAAGGTGTTGTACCTGACGGCTGACGCGACGGATCCGGAGAGCATTAGGGCTGCCATCCGGAAGGCGAAGTCCCAGTTTGGACAAATCAATGGCGTTATCCACTCTGCGATCGTCCTAAGGGACATGATCCTGGAAAACATGGATGAGGAAAGCTTTCGTACAGCCTTGGCTCCCAAAATCAGAGGGAGTATCTGCTTATACAAGGCTGTGGAAGAAGAATCACTCGATTTTATGATGTTCTTCTCCTCAGCCGTATCATTTTTCGGAAACAGGGGACAGAGCAATTACACTGCCGGATGTACCTTTAAGGACGCCTTTGCACACTATATTAATCAGAGAACCCCATATCCGGCAAAAATCATCAATTGGGGCTTTTGGGGAAGTGTGGGTGTGGCAGCCACAGAGGAATACAAAAGGCGGTTGAGGGCTTTGGGTGCGCAATCCATTGAGCCTGAAGAAGGGATGCAGGCAATTCAACGCATCTTGAACCATCCGGTTGATCAGATTATGGCTATCAAGGCAGAAGATCACCTTCTGGAAGAGATGGGCGTTGACCTGGAGCATCAAATGCGGATTGAAAAAGATACCGGAGAGCTAAGACTGAGAGAGAGAAAACAGATTCCAGAGGAAAGAGATGCTGTCAAACGGCCCGAGCCCGATGCTGCAAGGAAAGGGCCTTCAGATGCCCCTCAGGATCTTGAAGTGAAACCTTCCACAGAAACCGGCCATCAAAGCCCGAACCTCCGAAAGCACCATACACCGCAACAGAAGGCCAACAAGGAAGAAGACATAAAAGAGTATATCAAGGAAGGGATTGTGGAAAATATCGCTGCTTCCATAGGAATGAGCAACAAAGAGATAGATCATAGAAAAACGTTTTCAGTATACGGGGTCGATTCCATCATAGGACTGGAACTGATCAACAAACTCAATAAGGCATTCGGTATAGCGCTGAAGACAGGGACCATTTTCAACTATGCAAATGTGACTGACTTATCCAATTATATTTATGCACAATACGGGGAAAAGATTGCTGAAACGGCTCAAAAGGGGGAGAGAAAAGGAAAAGGCATAACCGGGTCACGAACGATCTCTCCCAAGGCCAATATCGCATCTGCCAATGATATCTTTCAACAGAAAGAAAAAAGGAAAGGCACAGAGTCTGAGACCGACACACACATAGAACCTGCCATTAAGATGGTCAGCAAGGGAAACAGCCTACAAACAAATCGTTTGAAAAAGGATGAAAAAGAAAAGGGGCCAAGGGAATCGTTATCTCACCCAAAGCCCATAACATTAAAGGAAGATCACTTTAGATTTCAACGTATCCTCCTTACAGGATCTACCGGGATTCTGGGCGGCTATATATTGAAGGAGCTGCTTGAAACAACCAATGCAAAAATACATTGTTTGGTGCGAGCCAATGATATAAACCATGCCAAAGAAAGGCTAAAAAAGGTTCTGGCCAGTTACGGTGCAGAAGACTCGTTGTTGAGTGTATCGGATCATCGGATCTTCCCGGTTATCGGAGATATTACCAAGGAAAATCTTGGCCTATCGGAAAGGGAATACCAGCACCTCGCTGATTCGATCGATTGCACGATTCACATCGCAGCTTCAACCAATCTCATTATGCCATATGACTATCTTGCCCCGATCAATGTCCAAGGGGTCAAACATATCATTGATCTTGCCCTGCAGACAAAACAAAAATATATGATCTATGTCTCGAGCTATCACGTGATGGCTGACGTGATCTATAGAAGTCATTTTGCATTTACAGAGCAGGATCTCGATGTGGGACAGGGTTTCCCAAAAATGGGATATCAGGAGACGAAATTCGAAGGGGAAAGACTGGTAAGGGAAGCCTCTCGGGAAGGCCTCATATGGAACATCTTTCGGCCGGGCAATATTTTCGGTGAACAAAAGACCGGATCTTACCCTCTGGAGATGAGCGGATCCGCCAGTATCTTCCATAGATTGTTTGAATTGATCATCAAATCAGGCGTCGCTGCCTTTGGTCAGAATTATTTCGATATCACCCCGGTGGATTATATTGCAAAGTCCCTTCTCTTTCTGGGTTTAAAACGAAACGCCTTTTATGAGACATACCATCTTCTGAATACGGATAAGAAACACTGGTATGAGATTATAAACCTGGTCAATGATTACGGATATAAGATCAGACTCCTTCCTGTGGATGACTATCTGAAGATGGTTCATGAGGACAGTTTGCCTTTGGATGAAGGAATCGCACCGGAGTGGTTGAATTTAATGAAATACGGTTTTGCCCACAAGGAATTCTTTATAAATGATGGTCATGCCGATGCCGGTTATACACAGTCTATTTTAGAGAAGGAAGGCATCATATGTCCGAAGATCGATCTAAAACTATTAGGCACCTATCTCACCTTTTACGCATCCAAAGGTATCATTCCACTGCCAGTAGAGGAGAATAGCCATAAAAATAAACCTATACCCCAGATTGATGGAACAATAGGGAAAAATAGCACTGGGAGTATGACCCTCCCAAGATTAAAGGAGAAGGCCATGAAAGATAAAAAGTATGATTTTATCGTGGTAGGTTCAGGGGCCGGTGGCGCCACAGTTGCCAAGGAACTCGCAAAGAAGGGCAAGAGAGTCCTTATCGTGGAGAAAGGAAAACGATATAAGAAAATCGGGGGTCTCCTGAATAGTTTCCAGTATTTCGACCATCATAAAGTGACCTTGTGGCCCAAGGCATCCAAAGAAGGGGTCTTTCTCTATAGGGCCATCATGGCCGGAGGTTCCACCGCGGTTTCATGCGGCAACGGCACGCGATGTTCAGAGGATGAACTTGCAGCTCTGGGTATCAATCTCAACGGAGAGTTCAGCCAGGCAGAGGAAGAGATGGGCATTGCTCCCTTCAACCTGAAATGGCTCTCAAGAGGTTCCAGAAAGATTTTCGAGGCATCCAAAGAGTTGGGCTACAGGATGGAACCCATGCCCAAGTTCCTGAGACACAAAAATTGCAGGCAGTGCGCAACATGCTATATGGGCTGTAAATACAATGCCAAATGGACATCCCTGGATTACCTTGATGAAGCTATTAAAGACGGGGCCGACGTGATGTATGAGACCACAATTGAGCGAGTTCTGCATAAGAATGGCAAGGCCACAGGTGTGAAAGGAAAGGGCCCGCAGGGAAAGGTCGAAGTTCTTGCAGATACAGTCATTCTCTCCGCAGGGGGGCTTGCCACCCCTGTGATATTACAAAAGACCGGAATTGAAGATGCAGGGGCAAACCTTTTTGGGGATCTTCTGGTTAATACCTATGGTGTCACCAAGAATCTCAGCCAGTTGAATGAACCATCCATGGCACTCGTGGACAACGAATTTCATGAGAGCAAAGGTTTCATTCTTTCCACTTGGCCTCAACCTTCCAGAATTTACAGATTTGCTGAGGCCGGTGTGCGAGGCATGCGTCTTCCCCCTGATCGAACCCTCGGTATCATGACCAAAAGCGCGGATGACCCGAACGGTCGTGTATATCCGGACGGATCCTTCTCCAAATCGGTAACAGACAATGACCGGGCAAGACTCGACGATGGAGCTGAGATCGCCAAAGAGATACTGATCAAGGCAGGTGCGGATAGCAAGTCTATTATAGTGGGCAAGCCTTTTGGTGCCCACCCCGGGGGAACCGCAGCAATCGGGAAGATTGTGGACAAGGACCTGCAGACTGAGATCGAAAACCTTTTTGTCTGCGATGCCAGTGTCTTCCCAACATCCCTGGGCGCACCTCCTATCCTGACCATCGCTGCCCTTGCCAAGCGACTGGCAAAGACTATTGTTGCGGAGAATAGTTATAGCATAGATAAATGTCAAATCAAGCATCCATTCCTGGATAAAAAGCAGCAACTGGAAAGGAATCTGGATAAGATTGCTTAAATAGATGCCTATGAATTCCTTTAAAAGAAGTTTTGGCTATAGATCGGTAAATGACTGCTACTAAAGCATTGAGGAAGAATGAAAAATGAAAAGGATTCTATATTCCACCTTGATCTTAATTCTTTTAATATCAATATTTATCGTCTCCCAAGCCCTGGCTAACGGGGTATTGCTGGAAAGTGTAGGGACAACCTCCACTGGGAGGGGGGCCACCGATATTGCTTACTCGGACAATGGCATTATGGTTCATAACAACCCCGCAGGTTTGGCCGACCTCGAAGATGACAGAATAGAGATCACAACTGAACTGATTTCCTTCTCCATGCATTACCAAGACCCTCAAAATGATGAAGAAGGTAAGGAGCCTCTCTGCTTCCTACCCTCCCTTTTTTATATGAAACATTTCGATGAGATCCCCCTTGGGATAGGTTTTGGAATATTCAGTTCAGCAGGATATTCAACTGACTACGACCTTGTTCATCTTGACCCTAATTACGGTACACAAAAGTATTTTTCTTATAGCTCACTGAGCAAGCTACTGGTGGGCGCAGGATATAAGATCAAAGAGGGTTTCTCATTAGGTATGGGGATCGGGGCTTCCTACAGCAAAGTGGAATTGGAGATGCCCTATACCTTCCAGACCGGAGCCATGGCTGGAACCCCTGCCCTGATCAATATGGATGCAGATGACTGGTCTTACACCTGGAATATGGGTGCAAAGTTGGATATATCCTCAAAGACCTCTTTAGGGGTCACCTATAGGTCCAAGGATTCCTTTGATATGCATGGAGATCTGGATTTGAATATCCCAGGACTTGGCGCTGCTCATTATGCGGTTGATTTCGATTTTTGTTGGCCCCAGAGCGCAGGTATAGGGATACTTCACCATTTAACGCAAAATCATAGGCTTTCCTTTGATGTTGTATGGATCGATTGGTCTTCCGCCTTCGATGATCTGACACTGAAACTTTCAAATGGGAATAATGTAGCATTTCCTCTTGAGGCAAAGGATACACTGCCTCTTGCTTGGAAGGACAGCTATTCTTTTCGTTTGGGATATGAACAGCTTCTTACTCCTGTGGATACTTTAAGGCTTGGTTATATATACATTAAAAATCCTGTTCCGGATGACACTCTAACACCCATGATTCCGGGGATCTTGACCAATATGATCACAATCGGCTATGGACGGGAATGGAAAAACTGGATCTTTAATCTGGCATACCTGTATGCATTTTCCAATACGCAATCCGTTGGAACAAGCAGGATCATTGGAGGCGATTTTGACTCAAGCTCAGTAAAGGAGAGCCTGCACTGCTTCAGCTTTGGGATTGCTTACAGGCTGTGATCGAGTCATTACGTAAGTCACAAACATATTTGGTGTATTTATGATAAGCAAGGATTTCATATATTGTTCATAGGAAGGAGAATAAAACAATGAAAAATGCAAAAAAAATCAATTTTTCAAGAAACAGAAGAACCATTAGCGCATATATGAAAATAGCCCATAGTATCCCCTTTACACACATGACAACAGAAATACGGATTCCAGGTCTGAAGGCATTCTGCTTCAAGCACGGAGTTACCTATACTATAGTTATCATGAAGGCCATTGCAGCGGTAAAGGCGAAATACCCAATCATGAACAGCATCTTTGCCAATGATTTCGCTTTAAGAAAGAAAATCTACCTGTGTGATAATGTGGACATGGCACTTGCCATTGAAAAGCATGAAAATGATGAATATTTTGCAACCTTCGCTGCTATTAAAAATGTAGATAAAAAGACAATATATGACTTAAGCCAAGAAATTAAGAATTTAAAAGACTTACCAATGATAAAGATGCCATATGGAGCCCTATTTTTGATTCTTAATTACATGCCCGACCTTTTAAAGATATTTATCTTTAGAATCTTGTGCAAAATACCATCTCTTAATAACGCATTTTTTGGCTCTGTTGGGTTTAGCACATTAGGGAAATATGGTCAATCAAGTTTTGATACACTCTTTGTCAATAACTTTGGCTATGCCATAAGCAAGATTGAAGACAAGCAGATTGTCAAGAATGGAAAAGCTCATATTGAACCGGTTCTTCATCTTACACAGACCTCAAATCATTGTGTGGCTGATGGGGCATTATCGGCACGAGTGCTTGCAGAGGTTAAACATATCTTTGAATCAGGGGAATATAAGTCAATATGCGAGTCCGGAATTTCATCCATAAAACATTACAGCCAGGAGATTGCCTGACGGGAAAGAATTTCCAAAAGATTAAACTTTTATATTTCCGCAATTATCAGGCGTTGTTGGAAGCCATTTTAATTGTAAATCTTTTACCTTTGAGCCATTGCAAATGATTAGGCCAATATCACTAATGATTATGGAATTGAAAAGGCCAATTGAATTGGTTGATCCAGAGCAGGAAATTGAGGGGAACTGAAAGTGACACTCGAGATTATATATCTTAAGGCATCAGAGCTTTTTACCAGGAATCTTTCTTATTTGGTGTTCGATCCGGATTCAGGTGACGGCGTCATGATTGATCCTGCAGGGGATCTGGATCAGATCGAATTGCTTGTTTCATTCCATCGGATCAAGCTTTCTAAAATTTTATTGACGCATTACCATTTCGATCATGTATATCTCGCAAACACATTGGCCCGAAAATATGATCTGCAGGTGTTCATGAATAAGATCGAGATTGATTATTACGGTTTTCATTGCAAAAATTTGATCCCCATTGATGAATCAAGTTTTTCCATCGGACCTTATTCAGTCAATCCGATTCATACACCCGGACATACCAAGGGGAGCACGTGTTATTTAATAGGGAAAAATCTCTTTACAGGGGATACTCTATTTATTGAGGGGTGCGGGCTCTGTTTCGGTGAGGGGGCGAACCCTAACGAGATGTTTGATTCACTGCAATATCTGAAATCACGGATCGATTTACATACATTTATATATCCTGGACATTCATATGGTCAGTATCCGGGAAAAAGATTTGATTATCTCATGCAGAATAACATCTATTTACAGATAGATAATCGTGACCATTTTATTTCCTTTCGTATGAGGGAAAATCAGTACAATTTATTTGCTTTCAAATAGTTCCTTTAGCTCTTTGACATGAATCATCACATCCGTATTTTTGGGCATAACGATTGAACAGGCCGTATCACTGATTATAAAAGAGATCGCCTTATACTGGGCAAATTTTTTAAATGTCCATACAAAGCAGTCGGATTTAGACACAAGATCCTTGACTTCAAAGATCTTAAAGGGAGTCATCAGTCCGCATTTCAGTACCTTGGATAATGCCTCTTTCACAGTCCAAAGAATCGTCATCTGTGTCATATCCGGGATCTGTAATGATTGAATCAATCTTAATTCATCCTTGGTACATTGCGTTTGAATCACCTCTGTTCTCTTGGGATTGATCCTTTCTAAATCGATTGCCATTGGATGTTCTTCTGGGAAGGCGATTGCGCCGCCAAATTCGTCATTATGTGAGATACTGATCTGGACGTCTTTGTTTGAGATATGTTTTACAATGGGGTGTTCAAAGACCCCGTGCCTAATGGCAGATTGAGTCATCGCACCCGAATCCCCTAAATACTTCCCGATGGCTTGTTTGGCGCAATACCTTCCCAGAAGAAAACTTTTCTGTCGCCGTTCGAAGCGGAGTGAATCAAAATAGGCAAGCTCTTCAGGATGAAGGAATTGTTCCCTTTTTTCTTTCAGATCAATAAAGGGATGATTCGAGATACAAAGATATGCTTCAAAGACAGTATCCGGCCTGGTCAATCTTAGTTTCTCAATAAAGGTGTCCGGGAATAATGGATAATCCATTGCCATTTTCATTAAATATGATTCAAACGGTTAAAAATCAAGTCTTCACCACAGAAAACTGGGAGATCGCAGAGAATTCATTAAAAACTCTGAGTTCTCCGTGAATAATGGGGGTAAATTTCAAAGATACAACTTATAGCTGTTCAGATCCAACAATTTCAATAAACCACATAAAAATACTAGATTCATGCTGATAATATCTCCAATCCCTGGATGATATATATAAGGAGGAATATAAACAATGATCCGAGCGTTCGTTTTCCCAGGTCAAGGATCTCAAAAAAAAGGCATGGGAGAGAATCTTTTTGATTCATTCCCTGAAATCACAAACAAAGCCGACCGGATTCTGGGTTATTCCATCAAGGATCTCTGTCTGGAAGATCCCCAAAATCTCCTGAACCTCACCCAATATACCCAGCCGGCCTTATATGTGGTCAATGCCTTAATGTACTTTAAAAAGCAGGAAGGATCAAGTGAAAACCCGGTCTATCTGGCCGGACATAGCCTTGGGGAATACAGCGCATTATTTGCAGCCCAAGCATTTGATTTTGAAACAGGTCTGAGACTGGTTCAAAAAAGGGGCGAAATCATGAGCCGGGCCAAAGGCGGAGGGATGGCTGCGATTATCGGACTGGACGGGGAAAGGATTCGTGAGGTTTTGCAGGAAAATGAATTCCAGGGCATTGACATCGCCAATTACAATTCGCCGTTTCAAACAGTCATTTCAGGACCCAGCAAGGATATTGAAAAGGCGAAAGGGATCTTTGAAGAGGCAGAGGCCAAGTTATATATTCCGCTGAAGGTCAGCGGCGCATTTCATTCCAGGTATATGGAGACAGCAAGAGGAGAATTTGAAGCATTTTTAGAGAATTTCAAGTTCCGTGATCTGACCATACCGGTCATATCCAATGTGAAGGCAAGGGCGTACACAAAGGAAAGGATAAAACAACTGCTTGCTGACCAGATCAACCACTCCGTGAAATGGACGGAAAGCATCCGGTATTTAATGGGAAAGGGTGTGGAAGAATTCGAGGAGGTGGGGCCCGGCAGGGTATTGACAGGATTGATACAAAAGATCAGGAAGGAGGCTGAGCCTTTAGTTATCCCTGAAAACATGGACACTTTAGCTCCTAAAGGGGCAGTAGAACAAAGGGGCATAAAGGTGACAGGGCCTGGTGAAGATAATGACGCTGAATTAAAAATCACTGTTTCTTCTCTGGGTAGCAGGGAGTTTTTCAACATCAAATACGCCTATATCGCAGGTTCCATGTATAAGGGTATCTCTTCGAAAGAGATGGTTGTGAGGATGGGGAAGGCAGGTCTGATGGGTTTTTTGGGAACTGGCGGCCTTGCTATTAATCAAATCGAAGACTCTATTCAGTATATTAAGCGCGAGCTTCCCAATGGGAATGCCTATGGTGTGAACCTGTTAAACAATCTGGAGAGTCCGGAATCAGAGGCAAGGACAGTGGATCTCTTTCTGAAAGATGGTGTTCATAATGTGGAGGCATCTGCATACATGCAGATGACCCCGAGTCTGGTCCTTTTCCGTTTAAAG
>JBLIRM010000190.1:0-6840 GCA_049472295.1 bacterium
TTCAGCCTTTTATCCACCATGCACACCCGCAGGTCCAGGTCTTCCGTGATATGCCCTGCTTTGTCATGCTCGTCGCTGTCCACCACCACAAGACCGGAGCCAAAGCCGGGAATGCCTCTGGGGGATATGCCATCCGCTGTGATCTCATATCTTTTGTACTCTGTGGTGGTTTCTACAACATGTTTTTCAACCCGAAAACCAGAAATGTCCGGCGGATGAATATTATAGTATGAATCGATCAGATACTGATCTGTGATGACAAAAACCGGGACCTGATAATGGTCGGCCAGGTTGAAGGCCCTCCGGGTCAGATCAAAGGCATCCTCTATGGTCCCCGGGGTGAAGATGGCCCTGGGAAATTCCCCGTGCCCTGAGTAAAGGGCCAACTCGAGATCCCCCTGTTCCGTGCGTGTGGGAAGCCCGGTGGCGGGTCCGGGCCTTTGGGCAAGATGTACCACCACCGGTGTCTCCGTCATTCCTGCCAGGCTGATCCCTTCCTCCATGAGTGCAAAGCCCCCCCCGGAGGTGGATGCAAGGGCTCTGGCCCCTGCATACCAGGCGCCGATGGCCATATTGATGGCGCTGATTTCATCCTCGGCTTGCTCCGCAATGATACCGAATTTTCCGGCATTCTGAGAAAGAAATACCAAAACTCCCGTGGAGGGGGACATGGGGTATGCGGATATGAAATTGCATCCCCCGGCAATGGCCCCCAGTGCCACAGCCTCAGCACCGTTTAAGAGTATCTCCTCCTGAACCTTCTTGTCCTTTGTGATACGAGCCTGGATTTTCCCAGATTTCAGAAGCTCAGACCCGATATCAAGGCCCTTCTTGACCGCTTCCCTGTTTTTTTCAATAATCTCTTCTCCCTTTTTCGCGAAATAAGTAGCCAGAAAATCCTCCAGGACATCCTGCTCGCATTCAAAGATGCCTGAGATCACGCCGATTCCCACCATGTTCGCATAGATCTGTCCCCCGATTTCAGTGGCAATTTTGGAAAATGGGATATCTATGATATCGCGGTCGGTCTGGAGTTTTTCCTTTTCACCCAGGATGATTGTTTCTGTAGTTATTCTTTTTCCAAGATGAGGGATGGCATTTTTATCCAGGGGGATGAGGATATCGATTCGATCCAGAAATGCGGAAACCCTTCTCGAAGACACGCGGATCTCGGTGGAGTTGCTCCCCCCACGGATTCGCGACATGTATTCCTTGGTGGCAAATACATGGTAACCGGAAAGTTTCAATACCCGGGTCAGGATGTGTTCGATTGTTTGGATCCCCTGGCCTGCAGCACCACAAAGCACGATGCAATAATCATCTTTATCTTTGCTTATGTCGGAAGGATCATTCATCATTTTACCCCCGGGATGATCGTTGAATCCACTGTTTCACAGGTTTTTTCAGAGAAAACCCTAATGCCGCTTCGGCTGCGCCACGAAGAATGAAAATAAGTTTCCATTCCGAGCAAATATAAATGGAGCAGGGATTTTTTGGAAGAATGAATCGTATGATGACATTTGACACGCTGTTATGTAATATACAATATATCAGGTCAGGATATGGAATGCCAGTATTGATCCTTCATGATAAGATAATCTTATGATAGCGGTTTGATATCATTTACCATTAAAAAATAGGAGACATTTTATGAAGATCATTATGAGCACCTGTTCGGAAAAAGAGGCAGAGGGATTGGCTGAAAAATTGTTGCAGGAACGGCTGGTGGCCTGTGTCAACATAATCCCTGGTCTGGTCAGCAAATACTGGTGGAAGGGAAAATTGGAAACCGATAAGGAGGTATTACTCCTAATGAAGACAAAACCAGCATTAGTCAATGAGACGATAAACAGGATCAGAGAAATCCACTCCTATGAGGTGCCGGAGGTGGTTGTGCTGGATATCTCCCAGGGAAATCCTGATTATATGCAATGGATCGAAGAGGTAACCGGTTGAGAAAAAAACAGGCATTCAAGATTGCCATAAACCTGATTATCATCATGTCCTGGGTGGTAATGATGACCCTTTTGATCAAAAAGGAGGGCATCCTCAAAAGCAGGGGAACGGAAAGCTATTTCAGGGAGCTGATACCCAGGGATATTGAGGTGGATGCCTGGAAGAGCCTTTATATATCCGATCAATGGGCGGGTTATGTACATACCACCATGGGCCCATACCAGGAAAGGGAAAGAGAAGGGTATCTCATCAATGGGGTATCTTATCTGCGGTTTAACATGTTCGAGCAGTTAAAGGAGATCGAGATCAATTCCGTTCAGGTCCTTGATACGGCATTCCGTGTCCTGAAGTTCGAGGCGAGGATATCGGGGATGACACGTATCATAGTCACAGGGAAGAGATTGGGGGATCACCTCCTGGTGGAGATCAGGCATAACAGGGCCAGATATAAAAAGGTGTTTGAGGGGGAGGAGGATTTTTTCCTGGAAAACAGTATACTGTCGATTTACAGGGGGAAGGGCCTGAAGAAGGGAGATTCCTACACATTGAATCTATTCAATCCCTTGACACTGACGGCCGAACCCACCCGTGTGGAGGTGATCGAAAAAGAGGGGGATCTCTTCGTTCTGGAGACAAAGTATGCGGGATTATCCTCCAGGTCATGGGTGGACAAGGAAGGGCAGGTTGTGCGAGAAGAGACCGCCAATGGCTGGGTCATGAAGCTCGAGACAAAGGAAGAGATCGAGGCCCTTCTTAAGGAAAATCCGGGTAAGGGCGTGGATATACTCAGAGATGCAGCGGTCATCACCAAAAGGAAACTGAAGAATCCCAGGGAAGTGGATTATTTGAAACTCAGGGTATCCGGTATCGATATGGCGGATTTTCCCATGGATGGCCGCAGACAGAGCCTGCTGGATGAAACAGGGGGGATTGTGGAGATCAGGGCGGTTCCCCCGGATATGGAGGAAGTCATGGCCCTGCCTTATGAAGGCAGTGAACTGCGGGAGTATTTGAAGCCTTCCATCTGGATTCAGTGCCGGGACCCAAAGCTTCGATCCAAGGCCCTTGAGATCATAGGGGAAGAGAGCAATAGCTGGGAGGCAGTGAAAAGGCTCAGTGAATGGGTCAATGAAAACGTTAACAAGGCCTTTAGTGTGGGTATCCCTGTGGCCACATCGGTTTTGGCAAACAGGGAAGGGGACTGCAATGAGCATACCGTGCTCTTCGTGGCTCTGGCCAGGGCATGCGGTATCCCTGCCGAGATGAGCGCAGGTTTTGTTTATCTCGAGGATGGTTTTTATTATCATGCCTGGCCAAAGGTGTATGTTGGGAAATGGGTGCATGTGGATCCCACCTTCGGACAGTTTATTGCGGACGCCACCCATTTCGAGCTGGTATCCGGTGATTTTTCCGCACAAACAAAGCTTGCCCTGACCATGGGAAAGATCCATATGGAGATCCTGGAAACACAGGTTCGGAGGGAGACTATTGATCAAGATTGAAGAACTATCAAAACAATTCGGGAACACCCTTGCCGTGGACGACCTGAACCTGAGTATCCCGGAGGGGGAATTTTTTGCCTTTCTCGGGCCGAACGGCGCAGGGAAGACTACCACCCTGAAGAGTATCGCAGGGCTTCTGCGTCCCACATCCGGCAAGGTACACGTGGCAGGGCATGATATGTCCAGCAAGGCCCTTTCGGCAAAAAAACTCATCAGTTATGTGCCTGATGTGCCCTATGTATATGAAAAACTGACAGGCAGGGAATTCCTCTATTTCATTGGCGAGCTTTACGATCTGAATAAAGGGTATTATCAGGAAGAGGTGGAGCATCTGCTGGGGCTTTTTCAAATGCAGGATTATGGGGATATGCTCATGGAAAACTACTCCCACGGCATGCGTCAAAAGGTGGTTATATCCTCTGCATTGCTCCATCATCCCAGGCTGATCGTAATTGATGAGCCGATGGTGGGGCTGGATCCCAGGAGCGTTCGTCTGGTGAAGGATATCCTGAAAGAGAGGACGCGTCAGGGCACCACCATCTTTATGGCCACCCATACCCTGACCCTGGCGGAAGAGATCGCGGACCGGATCGGGATCATCCACAAGGGGAAATTAATCAGCCTGGGGACCGTGGCGGAGATCAAAAAGACCGCCCGGGAGAACGATCGGCTGGAGGATGTATTCTTGAAGATCACAGCAGAGGCATAGGGAGATGGATGGTTTCAAAGGGATTGTCAAGGCCCAGATATGGCTGCTGAAAAATCATATTGCCAGGCTCAGGAATGAGCCTCCTCTAAAGGTGATCTTTATCCTCTGCTTTGTGCTGCTTTTTTGGTTCGGAGCCTTGGGTATTTCCTACAGGGGGTTCCGTTTTTTGAATCGTTTCCCTCTGGTTGGGGGGATACTTGTGGACGAGACGATATACCTCTTTTTTGCCGCCCTCTTTATCATGCTGACCCTGAGCAGTATTGTCATCTGCTATGTGACCTTTTATACCTCTTCCGAAGTGGACTTCCTTTTTTCAAAGCCTATTCAGGACACCCTCATATTCTTTTACCGTTTTATGCAATCCGTGGTGTTCAGTTCCTGGGCCTTTCTCTTTTTGGGTGTGCCCTTTATTATTGCTTATGCACTGATCAAACAGGTGCCCTTCTGGTTTTATATCTCCATCCCCTTTTACTTTGTTCCCTATCTGATCATGCCTACTGCTCTGGCGTCACTCATAATACTCGCATTTATGAGGTTTCTGGATTTTCAGAAGGTCAAATATATCCTGGGCCTTGCCATATGCTTTGTGCTGGGTTTGTTTTATTGGGCCTATAAAATCAATGTGAGACCGGCATTCTCAGCCAGAACCGAAATGGAATTCATTATGAACGACCTTCTGCATCATTTGCGTTATTTCAGATACCCGCTCTTTCCGGGTTACTGGATTTCCAGGTCCATTATCAGCTCGAGTATCAATCAATTCAGCGATGCCCTCTTCTATTTTCTGGCCTTTATTGCCACGACCCTCTTTTTGCTTCAGATCAATTGGTTCGTTGCAAAGAAGGCCTTCTTTCTGGGGTGGGTCTCTTCAAAAGGGGGGAGAAAGGAAAGGGTATACCCTGTGAATAAGGGGATGATCAACAGGATGGCCTATATCCTGTTTTTTCTTCCCCGTTCGACCATTACCATGATCATAAAGGATACAAAGTTATTCCTGAGGGATCCCGGTCAATGGTCACAGTTTCTGATCTATTTCAGTATCCTGGGGATTTATATCTTCAACCTGAGGAATATCCCCACAGAGGCCATCAGCCCCTTCTGGAGGGTAAACATTACCTTTTTGAATCTCATGGCCACCATCCTTGTCCTGGCATCCCTGACCGTCAGATTTCTTTTCCCCCTGATGAGCCTTGAAGGGAATAAGATCTGGGTCCTCGGGCTTGCCCCCATAACATTCCGAAGGCTCATCCTTCAGAAATTCGTGACCTACCTCATCGGCATTCTGGCGATTAGCGAGTCTTTGATGTTTGCAACCAACGTGATCCTGAAAACCAGCCGACCCTTGATATATGTCTCCTGTGGTGTGGCAGGGCTTGCCAGTTTTGGCCTGGTCGGCCTTTCCATCGGATTGGGCTCCATTTATCCCGATTTTAAAGAGGACAATACCGCAAAGATCGTTTCGGGCTTTGGCGGCACGTTGAATTTCGTTATTGCCCTTTTTTATGTGGTCATTATGACCGGCGCCTTTTTGGGGCCTTTTTACTCCTATGAAGTGAATGCCGCCATTTCAGCAAAGGCCTTTCACTCATTGATCACCATCTCATGGGTAATTACGATCGGAACAACAGCCATGGTGTGTATTTTACCCATGGTTTTGGGATATCGACAGTTGGAGCATATGGAGTATTGATTACAGTGAATGTTGAGAGGCATGTCGTCATGACATATGATCATGTCAAATGATTAAAAACGCTTACGATAGAATAGATAAGTAGGGCCGTATCATTGACCATCCGGAGCCGGTTTCACCCCTTTCAGTTTTTGGATATATCCGCTCAGGACCTCATTAAAGGCCCTGTTTTTACATAAGGCCCTGGCCTCCTTTTCGATCTCATCATCATGCCTGATGATCTTTAAGATCGAATAATAATAGATGCTCAATGCCTCATGGGCCCATGTCACCTTTTCTGTTTCTCCGCAGATCCCCTGATCAAAAAGGATTTCCTTCCGGTCATATCTTACAAAACCAACGATGCGTCTTTTTCGATATGGCAGATATGCTTCGGTCGCAAAGTCGTCATATCGTATCTTAAAATTCTTCAGGACATAATCCAGCAGGTCTTTCCATTCAGAAAGGGTCATCTTACATTTTTATACTTTGAACGAACATAATTTACACTCTTGAAATTCGCCGCAGAGACCGCCGAGAATGCAGAGTTTTTATTAAATGTCTCTGCGATCTCTATGTTCTATGTAGTAAAAAATCAATTCGTGATCAAGTGAATTATATTGGGCCTTCGCAATGATATTTCTTAAACAACTATTATAGACCCAAATAATACATTTAACCACTTAATCTTTTTGATTTAAAAATGATCTCTGAGTTCTATATGATTTTTTAAATGCACTTTTTGGACTTTTTACGAATACATCAAAACTGAACAAGAGAAGAAAGGAGGGGAGAATGAAAAATCGGATAAAAGGCAGTTGAAATCATTTGCCGATATAACTATCAGGGACTCCTTTGTTTATTGGCCTGAAGGATTGGTTATTGGATCTGAGGAGATTGCCCTGATCTTTAAAATGACTTTGTAAAATCTTGAATATTTTTGGGTATGAAACAAGGATCGGCTCTCATCCGACTCGGGTAAAAGAGCATTTACAGGAGCATTG
>JBLIRM010000191.1:0-6839 GCA_049472295.1 bacterium
CTCCATGGGCTATGATACTATGATCAAGGCGATCAAGGGATGGGCCACAGGTGAAAACCTGGGTTGCCCGGATCTCGCCAAAAACTGAAAATCTATGACCAAAGGAAGATGAATATGGAAACCAGGCTCAATGGCATAAGCTGTTACCTCATTGGTGTATTGATTCTATTCGGTATCCTGACCGGCTGTTCCGGGATGAGGCCATATCCCAATACCTTGGCCAAGAATCTTTATATCAAGACAGAAAAGGAATCAGGCTCCATTTTCTCAAAAGTGCGCACGGCTGTGGAAATCTATCGGGTTGATGAACGCTGCCAGATCAAATATGAAGGCACTGTTCGTTTGGACAGCCCATTGGTTGAGGTGGGTATCCCCTCGGATCGGCTGAGCTATTTGATTTTCAATTTCTCATGTTCCTCCTTCCTCGCGAATTCGTCGAGTTCGATCAGTCAAGATACATTGCTGAAACCTCGTGCCGGCTATCAATATGACATCAACGTCAGTTATATCGAGGATATATATAACGTCATGATCCGTGAAACACATCCTCAAAAGGCCGCAGAGCGTGAGATCGAACTCCTGGATTTAGCTGCCTGCGGTTCCCTTTAAAGCATACTATTGATGAATGCAGGCAGCAGGGAAAGAAATCGATATGAAACATCCCTGAGGATAGAAACAGAGGTTAATCGCCAGGCCACTCCGCAGGAAAGATCTGGGGGGTTATGTTGTGTTCATCACGGATCAAGGGTTCGCAAAATAAAGGGGAATCTACACAATCAAAAAGGTTGATATCCCCAAACCGATTAACTGAAATCCCGTCCGGCCTCGAATGCCTTGCGATTTACCTCCAGATACTTAGGTTTGATCTGCTCTTTCATGACATCCGACCAGATATGATCCTCAAAGGGGAGAAAGCGGGAAAGCAGCCCCACCATGACCACATTGGCCGCCCTCGGCTCCCCGAGTTCCCTGGCGATATCCAGACAAGGGCAGAGGATGTAATGCCTGAACCGGTTCCTGACCATGCCTTCGGGATCTTCGGGATAATCAAAAGGACCTGCGGATACGGTGATGGGTATGATCCGCTGGGTGCTCACCAGGGCCAGCCCATCGGGTGCCAGGAAGTCCGCGAACCGGATCGATTCAACCACCTCCAGTGCAAGCATAAAATCGGCAGACCCCTTTTTGATGAGGGGGGAATAGACCTCATCCCCAAAGCGGATCTGGGCCACCACGCTCCCGCCCCTCTGGGCCATACCATGGACTTCGTTATTCTTGATATCCATCCCGGCGGAACGGGCCGCATGGGACACCAGGTTGCTGGCCAGTAAAATGCCCTGCCCGCCAACCCCGGCCAAAAGACAATTTGTTATCTTACCCATATCTCACTCCATTTTACAGATGAATTCATTCCTCTCCAACAATGGCATCCTTCGGACACACCTGGGCGCAAAGACCGCAGCCGACACAGAGCACCGGATTCACCCGCACACTGAAATCCTTTCCTTCTGCCGGTATCATCTCAAGGCCCGGACAACCCAGTTTAAGACAACTGCCGCATCCCACACAGAGGTCCTCGATGACCTTCAGGGGATTACCCCGTTTCCCCTTTTTAAGGAGTGTACAGGGCCGGCAGGATACGATGACCGCAGGCTCATCCGCCTCTATGGCCTCTTTCAATGTCTTTCGGACATCAGCCAGCTTGTAAGGGTCTACGTTCCTCACCATCTGTATGCCAAAGGCCCTGGCAATGGCCTCGATGCTGGCGATCCGGGTATCCTCTCCCATGAGCGTCTTTCCTGTTCCGGGGTGTTCCTGATGGCCGGTCATGGCGGTCGTCCTGTTATCCAGGACCAGGATGGTCACATTCCCTTTATTATATGAAATATCCAGAAGACCTGTCATCCCGGAATGGAAAAAGGTGGAGTCTCCCACCACACCCACGATCTTCTGGCTGGTCCCTGATTTCTGAAGGCCCAAGGCACCGCTGATTCCCGCACCCATGCACAGAATCGTATCCATGGCCTCCAGTGGAGGAAAGACAGAGAGGCTGTAGCATCCGATGTCCCCCATGATCACAGGCTTGAACTTGCGCAGTTCATGGAACATCCCCCGATGGGGGCATCCCGGGCACAGCACCGGCGGACGGGGTGGCAGCACAGGCAGCGCCTCCTTTGCTTTCTTCTCATCTTCTTTCGTTTCCATCTTAGCCTCTGGGTTCCCGGATATCCCATAAAAAGAGTTTTTCATACCCTCCAGCGTGTCAAGGTCCAGTTCCCCATGCTTGGGGCGGTGCCTGATTCCCTCGACCTTCAACCCCAGGGCCTTGCAATGTTCTTCCAGGAAGGGATCCAGTTCTTCCACCACCAGGAGCCTTTCAACCATCAGGGAAAACTTCATGATGAGTTCATCAGGGAAGGGATAGCTCATTCCCAGTTTGAGTATGGACGCCTCAGGAAAGGTCTCCCTGGCATACTGATAGGCAATGCTCGCAGTGATGATCCCCAGATCCTTCCCCTTTTTAATGATCCGGTTTGCAGGGTGGGAATCCGCGAAGCGGGCCAGTTCCTCCAGCCTTTCATCCACCCGCAGCTTCATCTTTCGGGCATAAATGGGCACCGGGACAAAACGCTGCGGATTCTTATCGAAGAACGGCTCGTCTGCCCGCTCGATCCTCTCACCCAAACGGACCAGCCCCCTGGAGTGTGAAATCCGGGTGTTGGAGCGTATCATAACAGGGGTACAGAACTTTTCAGAGACCTCCATGGCCATCCTGACGAAGTCCTTAGCCTCCTGGCTGTCGCTTGGCTCGAAAACAGGGAACTTGCCAAGACGGGCATAATGCCGGGAGTCCTGTTCGTTCTGAGAGGAGTGCATCCCCGGATCATCACACACCATGACAGTGATACCTGCTTTGACCCCCAGATAAGAAAGGGTCATCATGGGATCCGCAGCCACATTCAAACCCACGTGTTTCATGGTGGCCACGGATCGGGCCCCAGCCCAGCATGCACCGGCCGCCACCTCCAATGCCACCTTTTCGTTGGGAGACCACTGGGTGTAAACCCCGGGATAATTCACCAGGTTTTCCAGGATCTCTGTGCTGGGCGTGCCAGGATAGCCACAACCCACCTTTACGCCAGCCTCGTATGCCCCTCTGGCCAAGGCCTCATTCCCTGATAAAAGTGTCTTTTCCATGATGAACCGCCTCAATCAACGGGGCATGAAAGGCTCAAACCCCCTTCATGCCCCTATTCACTAAACAAACTCTCATGCCACTTCGTGGCGCCACGAATTATGAAAATATAGTTTTCAATAGAATATGTGATATTTTCAAAGCAAGGTTAATATTCCAGTAACTTCCACTTTCCATCTTCAATGGTGATAAGAACCATGGAGTCCAGCGCGAGGCCGCAGTGATCTTTTGCGGACATGTTATAGATCCCGCTGATCCCCACATAGTCCTTGGTATTTTCGATTGCATCCCGCAGCTTCTCGGGTTCGGTCCCCGCCTTTTCAATGGCCTTGGCCACGATCTGCACGGCGTCCCAGGCATACCCAGAATGCGCATTCACTTTACCGTATTTCTTCACATTCTCATACTCATCGATAAAATCCAGCAATAGCGCCTTCTGAGGGTCCTTGGCAGGAAGCTGATCCGCCACCATCAACTTGGTGGAGGGCATGATGTTCCCGTTGGCCGCCTCTCCGGCCGCCTTGATATAACTCGGATCCGGCAGGCCATGACACTGGAAGAGGGGGCATTTGATCCCCAGGGAATGGGCGTTCTTGGATACAATGGCGCCCGCAGGTCCTATGGTCCAGCAAATGAGTGCCTGGGGTTTCTGGGCCATTATCTTGGAGATCTGTACGGTCATATCCACATCCTTCACATCAAAGGATTCCCGGGCAACTATGGAAAGGCCGTATTGGTCCGCCAGACTGACCAGCACCTTGCCTCCTTCCTGTCCGAATCCGTCGGAGGCCGTCAGGATGCCTATCTTCTTCATCCCGTTCTTTTTACAATAAACATATATCTTTTCCACTGCAGTGGTAGTCAACTGTGGTGTTTTGAAGATCCATTTCCTCTCTTCAACCGGAAGCACCGCGGGATCACCACCCACACAGGCCACTGTGGGCATCCTTGCATCATCAATGGTCTTGAGACAAGCCATGGCACATCCTGTTCGGGTTGGGCCGATTACAGCCACCACCTTGTCCTTGGTGATCAACCGCTTCAATGCGATATTCGCCTTGCTGGGCTCACCCTCTGTATCGGCAACAACCATCTCCAGCTTCCTCCCGTTGATGCCGCCCTGTTTGTTGATCCTCTCAATGATCATATCCGCCACATCCTTGGTGGGCTGCCCGATATGCTTTGCCGGTCCGGTAAGGGCGAAAAGCCCGCCAATCTTTATGGGACCCTTTTCTTCAGCTATTACTCCGGGTGCCATCCCTATGCTGATCAAAAAGAAACCGATCACTAAAATGCCTGCAAACCTCTTAAAAGACATCTTCTTCTCCTTTCCTCGGTTCGAAGAACCAGTTTATGTCAAAAAAGGGGATACCATCGCCGGGTCATACCTGGTTTCCATTCACCTCATGGCCATCCCCCCTTTCATGGTTTTGATCTATTATAATCGATTTTTCAGGAATCCTGAACCCCTAAATATGCCTTTTTGATTTCAGGATTGGCTTTAAGCGCATCCCTGCTCCCCTCGAGCACAATACGCCCCCTTTCCATGACATAACCTCTGTCCGCACAATCCAGACCGTGGCGGACATTCTGCTCCACAAGCAGCAGGGTCACCCCCCGTTTTTTCAGGATCTCGATTCTGGAAAAGATCTCACGGACCAGTTTCGGGGCAAGCCCCACGGATGGCTCGTCCAGAAGCATCAACCGGGGATCGGCCATCAGCCCCTTGGCAATTGCCAGCATCTGTTGTTCCCCACCGCTCATGGTAGAAACCTTCTGCCGGCACCGGGCCCTGAGCACAGGGAATAGCTTCCAGATATCCGCCATAGCCTTCATTAATTCGTCTGATTTCAGGCGGAGCCGGAATGCCCCCAGCCTGAGATTATCCTCTACGGTCATCCCCCCAAAAAGCCCCCGATTCTCCGGGACCAGAATCAGACCCAGCCTGGCGATCCTTTCCGGGGACAACCCGTCAATACGCCTTTCCCCGAAGAATATCCTCCCCTCACCTACCGGGATCTGGCCGGTTACGGCCTTCAGGACCGTACTCTTTCCGGCCCCGTTTCCGCCGATCAGGGTCACCACCTCACCCTGGTCCACATGGAAGGAGATCCCGTTCAGGATGGATATGCCGCCATACCCGGCACAAAGGTGTACCACCTTGAGCATCATACCCCCCCCAGATATGCCTCTATGACCCCTGGATCGTTCTGGACCTTCTCCGGTGTACCCTCGGCAATCTTCTGTCCGCTGTTGATGACCACCACCCTGCGGGCAAGACTCATAATCAGGCGCATATCGTGTTCGATGATCATCACGGTGATTCCGGACTGATTGATTCTTTTGACCTGTCTGGAGAGATGGGCCGTTTCCATCATGTTGAGCCCTGCAGCGGGTTCGTCCAGTAAAAGGACCTCCGGCTCGGCTGCTTCCGCCCTGGCCAGTTCCAGCAACCTCTGCTCCCCGAAGGGGATCTCCCCGGCCATCTCGTGGGCCCGGCCTTCCAGACCGATCCGCTCCAGGACCTGATAGGCCCTCTTCCGCAAATGGGCCTCGGATCTAATCATGGCTTGCATTCGCAAAGAAGTGCTGATGAAACCCGCCCTGTGATGAGAATGCATCCCCACCAGGCAGTTCTCCAGGACGGTCATGTTTCTGAAAAGCCGCGCATCCTGAAAGGTGCGGATCATCCTCATGCGGGCCAGACGATGGGGCGGACAGCGATCCACCCTTTTCCCTTTGAAAGAAACCTCGCCGCCCGAGAGGGGCAAAAAACCGCTCAACAGATTGAATATAGTGGTTTTCCCTGCGCCGTTCGGGCCGATTATGGCCAGGATCTCTCCGGGTTCCACATCCAGGGAGACCCGGTCCACAGCCACCAGACCTCCGAAATGGCAACTTATCTCATATGCACTCAGAATGGGCATATCTATCCCCTGCCCTTCTTCCAAAAACGGGCAATCCCCTTTTTCACTCCGGGTATAAAACCCTCGGGAAAGAAGATCATGATCAGGACCAGGATCAAT
The DNA here is from genome assembly GCA_049472295.1 of bacterium. Taxonomy (GTDB): domain Bacteria; phylum SZUA-182; class SZUA-182; order DTGQ01; family JAFGSM01; genus JBLIRM01. The sequence continues at coordinate 6,223 of JBLIRM010000191.1, forward strand.
CCATAGAGAAAGGGTTCGATGCGGGAGATGAGAACGAGATGAAATGTCTCCCCCAGCAACGAGAGGACCTCGTGCAGGGTGGTGAGGATGAAGGCCCCTGCGATCCCGCCCCAGACACTTCCGAGCCCTCCGATGACCACCATTACCACCAGTTTGATGGAGAACATGAGGTTGAATTCCTCAGGTCCGAGGTAGGCCGGGCTGAAAAGATGGGTGTATAGGACGCCCCCCAGTGCCCCCAGGACACCCGACCCCACAAAGACGGCCAGCTTGTACCGGTCTACATCCACACCGAAGGCCCTGGCCGCGGATTCATCGGAGTGTATGGCCAGCAGCCCCCGGCCCATCCCGGACTCAAAGATATTGCAGAGCCAGATGGTCATCAGGATCACCAGCCCCCATATCACATAATAGCGTATGATGGGTTGGCTCAGGTCATACCCGGCGAATGTGGGCGCAGGGATATTGAAAAGACCGTTGGCACCGCCGGTGAGCGCCTCCGACCGGTTGACAGCCTCATACACAATGATGCCAACGCACAGGGTGGCCAATGCCAGGTAATGGCTCTTCAACCGCATGAGGGGGTAACCCATAATGAGGGAGAATATCCCGGTGAT
>JBLIRM010000192.1:0-6822 GCA_049472295.1 bacterium
CTGGTCGCCATAATCCGGGTCAAGAATAATGATGGGCTCTCGGAATTGGTCACCCATCATATGCTGAAGGTTGAAGGTATCCTGAAATCGGAAACATTGATTGCCTTTCGAGTGTATTCCAGGCATGATTTGGAAGGCATGTTTTCCATAGGCTTGGGGGAATAAGGAAATAGGGTTCCTTTAGAAGTGCGTAAAGATTTGAATACGATAGTTGCCTGAATCCACTACCAGGATACGGTCTTCGCTATCCACTATAATCCCCTTCGGTTCTTTGAACTGGCCGGGCCCGCTCCCTTTTTCTCCCCAGCATTGGATAAACTCCACGTCATTATTGTATTTAAAGACCTTGTTCAGGGTGCCATCCGTTAAATAAATATAGCCCTGTGTATCAAAGGATAAGTCCGTGGGATTTGGAAGGGGATTACTATCTTTATCCTTCGGCTTATATGCCCTGAGGAAGTCCCCGTCCAGATCGAATTTATGGAGTCGCCCATCCTTGCTGTCAATAACCCAGATGGCACCGAATCTGCTCGGGTCATAGGCCATCCTGCCGGGTTTCAAAAAGCTGCCCGGTCCTGATCCGAATCCTCCCCATTCGAACTTGAACCTGCCTTCATCATCAAAGCACTGGATCCTGAAATTCCTTGAATCCAGGATATACAGATTATCGTGTTTATCCACTGCGAGATCCTTGGGATGATGGAATTCACCTTCTCTTGAACCGAATTTTCCCCATAACTGATCATTCGTATCCACCATGGTCTGCCACTCATTGCTGTTTTCTATCTCCTCACCCTCAGGATTGATCAATTTCCCATCCCTGTTAAACTGAAGAATACGGTTATTCTTTGTATCTGCCACATAAATAAATGTCCGTCCGAACCTTTCCTTATAATCCACGCATAATGCAGAGGATTCATCCATTGTATCCGGCTGGTTGAATATTTCATCATTCCGGATGGAAAGGCGTTCCCATTCGTCATCATAATTTCCTTCTGAGTCGAATTTCTGTATCTTCCCTGCCTCTATATCGCAGACATAGATGTTGTCATCATTATCAACGGCAATATCCACCGGTTCTTCAAAATATCCGTTTCCCATACCGAAGCCGCCAAAGCTTTTATAGAACTTGTAGTCATAAAATCCAAGGGGTTTTGGCTTTGGGGCGGGTAGGGGTGCTTTTTCAATGGTGTCAATTGACTGGTCTGGATTTGAGAATGGATCAATGCTTTCGGTTTTCGTTTCAGATTCAGGAATAGCGGTTTCGGTTTCTGCATTGGGGGACCGGGCCTCTGGAAGGGGAGGTTGGTTCTCCTCGATCACAGCATCAGGGCTCGTCCCGGCACTATCTTTTTCCGCTAATCCCTGACAGGTTGCAGGCGGAAGATGGATGGAAAAGAGGGATATAACAAGAAGAATAAGGAGAAATTGCAGTCCATGATGATTGTTTTTAGAAGACATTGAAATATGATCTCTAATAATGGATTCTTCCCGAGCGTCGTTTCAACGCATCAGGTATTACTCTAAACATTTCTCATCAATAAATGGGCTTTGCTATCTTCGGTAGTCCTGCTTTTCGGTTTCTTTTTCGTGACCGCCAAAGATACCCCTCAGGCCGCTGCTTTCCTTTTGGGAGCGCTCTTTAAGGCGCTGTTGCTGAGCAATCTGTTGCGAGAGGGCAGAGACGATTTCCACTACCACCTCACGTGTCAGTTCCATGGGACTTGGCCCTTGGCTGATACCCAGAATGCGGCTCAGGGAATTTGTCCCCATTTTGAAGTTGTTTGCGGTCCACAGAATATTACCGTTTTCCACATCCAGCATTCTGATGCTCAGACCCACCTCTGCTCCGGATTCTTTGCTCTTACCATAACCATATTCTGTGAGGACACCCAGGATGAGATAATCAGTGCCCAATCTTTCTCCCAGTGCTTTGATGGTTTCCTTGTCCAAGGAGTTGGGTTTTCTTATCCTGAGGCTCATCAAAGCCGCACTGGCCTCCACACTGTCTACGATATCTTTGAATATATGAGAACGGAACAACTCGGTAATAAATACTTCCCTGACTTTGATATCCGCATCCGTGTCCTTGCTGAGGTTCTCAAAGGGAAGTATGCAGACGGTGCGGTTGGGTGTCCATGGACGATAGGTGACCACTTCAGGTGCGATCACAGGTTTTGTGAAAAATGCCGTTCGATTGGCAGTGGTGCATCCGTTACAGAAAAAAAGAATAGCCGCACCCGCTATGAGAAAAAAGACAATCAAATATTTTCTGGAATTTTCCATCCTCTAATCCTCCTGTGAATACAGTCATATGACTGTAAATATCCTAATATCGAGTTTCGTAAAGACCCGATTTTATCACTGAAATCCCTCAAATGTCAAGATAATACAAGCTTAAAACCATCCCTCTCCAAGGTTAGAAAACCGCCTTAAAACGAAGGGTCACAATATCTTCCTTGTCTTTTCCAGGAAGGAAGGTCTGGGTGAATTTATATTCTCCCTCCACTGTATAATCGGAAAAATCCAGAATTATCTTGGATTCGAATGTTTCAGTATCATTATCATTTAACTTATTATCATATTTGTAACTGGTGCTCCAAGTAAAAGGGGTCAGGGACCAATCGTATTTAAGGGAGTACGACATCTCTTCACTTTTGCTGTTTTCTCCTCCTCCCTTAATTTGATAGTCTTTTCTGGTGATCTGGGAGGTAATGAACAGGGTATCATAAGGCTGAAAATCGATTTCCAGAGAACTGTCATCGTTTCTTTCTGTTGGACTGGAGTCGGTTGAATTCGGGTCTGTGTAATCCGTTGTGATCCTCTTCCTGCTTGTGGCATGAGAGAAGTTCACTGTCCATGTATCATTCACGCTGAGTTTATACTCAAGATTGAATTTGTATTCGCGAGTGGTATCCCTTTTTGGATCTTCTTTAAGATTTTGGGTGAGGGAGCGAATATATTCCGGTTTTAACGTGAGATTATCAATGGGTTCTATAGACCATTTCCACATGAAGCGTTCCTCTTTAGAATAGGGTGACAGTTCCAGGGTCGCTTCACTCTTATCCTCATCCACTGTTTTAAAATCCAGCGTCTGATAACTGCGCAGCAGGTTAGGGAAATCGGATCTCAGGGATGCCTCCAGGATTGTCTTATCCTCTTTTTCCAGCATGCTGTTGGGATCGGTTTCTTCAATTTTTTCAATGGTCTCATCAATCACCTTAAGGGTGAGTTGAAACCAATCGGTGGGAATCGCCCGGATTTGACCCTGTAAGGTTGTCTTGTCAGTATCGGTGAAACTGCTGACAGAGTCTGTGGTGGCCTCACTTTGTTCCTCTTTGGTCTCTTTTTTGATTCGACCTGTTGCTGAAAGCCAGTCCCAGACTTTCTGACTAAGGTCGAATTGGATATCCTGGTCGGTGTTATCCTGGTTGCCTGCGCGGTCGTCCTTTTTCTTGTTTTCGTACTCCAAGCTGATATCAGTTTTGTTCGTGGGGCGGTAGCTCACCTTTCCCCGGATGGTCTGTAAGAGCTTATCTTCATCCACGGTCTGATTCGGGTCTTTCTGCTCTTGGTAAAGGCTCTCGACCTTGTAAGAAAGATCCAATTTAATTGGGCTTCTGGTGGATAAGGCATGATTGAGCTTGATTTCTCCGGTCAGGTCCAGTTCTTCCTCATCAGGGGCCGCAGGATTTCCTCCGATCGGTAAATTGTCGGTGTATTCATGCTTTAAATCGAGCTTTACCCGAAGGGACTTGGAGGGTTTATAGATGGTCCCCAGGGTGATTTTGTCTTTTTTGTCCCGATCTTTCCTTTCATCGTGGTCGTAATCCACACGAAGTTCCGGAAGCTCGGAAGGTTGAATCAGAAGGTGGCCGAAGGCCCTGTTTTCGGTCTGTTTTCGAGTCCAGGTCTCCTTAAATCCCGTCTTAAAATCATAAATCAATGATTTGAGCCTTAATTCTATTTGGGGCTCCCTTGTCTCCGTGTCCTCCTGGGGAGTAGCCCCTTCGGGCGCCCTTATATCCTCTTTTTTATAATCGAATCGGGCCTCTCCGCTCAAATCGGTCCAACGCGTCAATGGGTGGGTATATTTGACTGACAGACGGGGATTATATTCATTCTCCAGGGTTCTAATATTGTTTTCCGTGGTATTTGTGCGGATGTATTTTGCGTCAAGGGTGGTTTTTACAGAAGCGGATTCCGCAATATGTGGAATCAACGAAAAAAACATGCAAAAAGCCAGCGGTAGAAGTATCTGTAAGAAACTCTCGTATCGGTCCATTTTTCATTTAGGCGTAACTGTGGAGTCCCCCTAATAGAAAGCTCACACCGAAATAGGTCATCAACACAAACAAAAAACCAAGGATTGACAGGATTGCTGTTCTCTTGCCCCGCCATCCTGCGGTGAATCTTGCGTGCAGGAAGGCAGCATACACAAACCATGTGATGAGTGACCATGTTTCTTTCGGATCCCAGCTCCAATAACTTCCCCAGGCATAATGGGCCCAGGCCGCCCCAGTGATGATACCGAGAGTCAAAAATGGGAAACCCACAGCCACGGCTTTGTATTCCAGGTCATCCAGGACTTTGGAATCAGGCAAAAGAGAGATAATACCTTTCTGGACCCCAATAGTTTCAGAATGATTTTTGAACAGGTACATGATGCTGATCCCGAATGCAACGGCAAATGCCGCATATCCAAAAAAACAGGTCACCACATGGATAAGGAGCCAGTTGCTTTGCAGTGCAGGGACCAAAGGCTCGATTCGATTAGACATCAGGCCTGTGGATGCAAGCACCAGAAAGGATATTGGCATGATAAAAGCGCCCAGGGCCCGGTAGCCGTATTTTTTTTCAAATATGAGATAGATCAGTACAATGGCCCAGGAAAAAAAGACCATGGATGAATAAAGGTTGGTAAAGGGAGGTTGTCCGATACCTATCCGGTATGAGTGCACTGTCCTTAATATTAGCGCCATAGTATGGCAGCCCAGTCCGCCAAAGGCTATCCAGAAAGCAATTCTGGCGATTAGTTTCTGACGATGGATCAGATTAACGATATATGCGAGAGAAGAGACCAGATATATAATCATGGCCAATCCAAAAAGCTTTTCATTGTACATATACAAAACCCCCAAATAAAAAATATAATTCCTATTTGTGTCCTAAAGAATCTATCAGCTCATTCCAGATGTCATTGAATTTTTTTTCGAATCCCACTTTGTTCTTATCAGCATGTCCGATGGCTTGAATAGTGCAGCCTTGGGCAGCGGGGCTCAACTTTGCCCATACCCTTTGATGAGAGGAATAGAGCACCAGGACCACTCCGATCATCAGGAGGATACATCCCAGCCAGACAATCCAGACCCCCGGGTCTTTGCCCACCTGCAGCCCTGTATACATTTTGCCCTTATATCCCTTCATTGTGTATAGATATTGCCCTTTTTTGATCATCTGAAAATCCGGAAACATCTGGAAGCTCCAAACCGCAAAGGGCTCCTCTCCTTCTTTTGTGACCATGAGTTGCACCGCAGGATTTTTCATCTGGTCCGATTTGGAAAAGGCCTTGCCTTGTGAATCCATTGCAAAGTCAGGCAAGAATCGTACCACCTTGACCTGCCTTTTTTGAGCATCCGAGCCGGTGAAATCAAAACTCTCGTTTGGTTTCACCCGGAATTCCATGGGAGGCTCATCAGGATTTTTTTCGACCGGCTTTGCTTCAATGATCAGTTCGCCGGACCGCGGGTCCTCTCCGTAGCTGGATTGGTAAAGTGTGATCCCTTTATATGATAGCGGTTGATTGACTTCGATAACCTTGCTCAAGGTTTCACTGCCCTGATCAATGATGGTCAGATAACTCCGGTAATCCTTAGGCCGCAAAGTCTGTGGATAATACTCTATCTCAAACCTGTCACATCTCACAGTAAATCCGAAGTTATGCGGTTTATTGGTGGGATACTCCAGAAATCTATCCGTGCTCTCTCCTTCCAGGATTTGCATATAACCTTTGATCCCGGTTGCGGCGCTGATAATCCCGCCCAGAAGGATGATCAGGATGCTTACATGCGTCAAATAAAAATACAGCCAGCCATGCCTGTTTTTTTCGGCTAGAAACAGCACGTCCCCTTTTTCCTTCTCTTCCTGTTTGACAATCTTCAGCCCGTTTTTCCTGATCAGAGAGAACAAGAGATCCTGGCACTCTTTCAGAGGCTTTGAAAAGACCTTGCTTTGCGAAAGCTTGAATCTTTTTGCCAGTTCATCCTCGAGCCTGACGGGTTCAGATCTCGTGCGTTTCACATCCCTGGGCAGTCGCCTGAGGGAACAAAAAAGGATATTCACGGATAACAGGACCAGCAGGGTTATATACCACCAGGAGTGGTATACATTGAAAAAACCCATGAATCTGAAGAATTTGAACAAACCCTCTCCATAATGCTGGATATAAAGGACGGGGTTCTGCTTTTGTGCGATGACTGTTCCGATGATGGATGTAAATGCAAGGCACATCAGAAGAACTATGACCAGTTTCACGGAACTGAAAAATTTGACGATTCGTTTCATTTTCTTGCTCTAAAACTCCGTTTGAAATTGATAAGTTTGTAAAAAGTCATAAAAAAATTATATCAAGCATTTGTATCATAGATATCTCATTCATGTCAATTTAAAGGTGTGGGCGGGCATACTTACTCCAATGGTATAAGGTTGTCAGCTAACATATTTACTTCGCATTATAAGGATGTGATCGAACATATTTACTCCGCTAGACGGGCAGGCTTTTTTGATTTTCTGAGGCTTGCTCCAACGAAACTTCGTCAGGCG
>JBLIRM010000193.1:0-6234 GCA_049472295.1 bacterium
AATTATGAAGGAAGGAACATCGATTCGGTCATGAGACCCCTCAATATTACTAGGGACAATGTTGTAAAGGTTGAGAGCTTGGCAAGAGAACTTCTTTCGATTCCAGATCCTCAAAAAATTGAGGCAGGAAAATTGATGAAGGAGATGGATGCCCGAACAGACAGGGTTAGGGAAAAACTGGAAAGATTGATCCAAGCCGTTGCCTCGGACAAAGGCTCTAAGATATCTCGGCCTGTGTATGAGATGATGATCTCATTCCAAAACCTCCTTATGCCCCCTCATGATTATCTTATTACCGGGAAGGAAGACGAGCGCGAAAATTATAAGGTACTCATTGAAAATCTTTCCAGGGAAATGGACCAACTTTTAAAACTGGCCCAGCCAGGGAAGGAAAAAGAGACCATTAAAGCGGCCATTGATGACTTCAGCTTGGTTGACGATCTGGCCACACAGATCCTGGCGATTGAAGATCCTTTGAAGATGAATGCAGGGGACAAGATGGAAGAGATGGATTCCATATCCAATAAGATCATCATGGAGTTGGACACCATCCTGGCATATTTCAAAGGTGAAGGGGAGATGGCGAAAAAGAAAGCCGACCGTACTAAATCGGCTGCCTTTCATTTCACGATCATAATCAGTCTCATCCTTGTCATTGGTGGACTTGTTGCAGGGCTTGCATTTTCATCGAGCATAACCAACCCTATCCGACAGCTCCTGTTGGCCACTCAGAGAATTTCAGGTGGCGACCTCTCCCACAAGGCACAGATTACTTCAAAGGATGAGATAGGTGAACTGGCCAAATCTTTTAACAACATGACGGATAATCTGAAGACCTATCAGGCCCAATTGATTCAGTCGTCAAAACTTGCATCGATGGGTGTGCTTGCAGCAGGTATAGCTCATGAAGTAAATAATCCGACCAATACCATTATAAATTATGCCGATCTTTTGGAGGATGAGTTAAAGCCTGGCTCAGAGCCTGCCAGTTATGTCCAAGGAATTCTGAAGGAAGGAAAAAGGATTACAAATATTGTCCATAATTTGCTTACATTTGCCAGAGCGGAAAAACAGGAGCACAGCCCTTGCAGCATTGAAAACATTATCAATGCCTCTATTTCTTTTATGAAAACCTATCTGACAAAGGAGGGAATCAATATCAAGACATCTTTTGATCCGGATTTGCCTTTGATCAGGGCAAAATCGAGCCAGTTGGAACAGGTTTTTGTCAATCTTATCCTCAATGCTCGAGATGCGCTCAATGATAAGTATCCTTTGCCAGATCCCAACAAACTTATACGAATCGAAGTAAAAGAGGGTAAGGGCGATAGGAAGAATTACATTCGAATTATTTTTACAGATAAAGGGGCGGGGATTGATCAGGAGAATATAGATAAGATTTTTGATCCTTTTTTTACGACAAAAAGGGCTGAGAAAGGGACCGGACTCGGATTAAGTATCAGTTATGGTATCATTAAGGATCATAAAGGGTTTGTGGAGGTTAAGAGTCAGAAAGGAAAACAAACGTCGTTTATCATTGAATTTCCTATTAGTGCAGAAGATACAGCATTGAAAGCTTAATGTCTAAAATATGCTTATCATCTCAAATGCCATTCTGTTTTTTTCCCCCACTCTATTCATTGCTCGATATAGCTTGGGATAAGATAATATATAATATTGGCTAATGTAGGCCCAAACTCCAAAGACTCAGAGTGGAATGATGAAGCAACCTCATATTGACATCCCATAACTTCGGTATTAATGACATTTAACCTATAGTAAACATCTTATATAACTTGTCATAATATTATCTCTTCGAGAACAAAGTCTTTCAATATTGTTTTTTGATCGATTCCTGCCAGCACCCTCTATGGCAGTCCTTTATATCGTTTACTATAATATAAAGCAATTAGTTAAGATATGTGCAAAACGATTAGATATGAAATTATTTGTAATTAATATTATGTTTTTTTCATAATATTTTATTAGCAATTTTTTATAATCTTCAATATCCTTTTGATTTATAATATAAATTATTTCGATAAAGAAATTACGCACAATTTATGCATATATATTTTATATCCCAATCCATATAAATGTTTATCCTTTATAACTTTTCCCACTCTCGGATTCATATCAAATTATGTCTATTGGAGGTGATAAAGACATGAAGAAACAGAAAAGAAATAGAAATAAAAGGATGCTGCTCGGGATCTTCCTAATATTGCTTCTCCTCTTTTTATTTGAGTTTGCTGCAAATGCACTTGCTCCATTTTATTATTCAAAATATTTTTCGCCATACCTCTCATTTTACTCGTATCTTCCGACATTTTTGCCTTTTTACTATCCCACGTATATTGATCCAACGCTGATTTCATCCCCAATACTCACTGCTCCAACCACAACTGTCGCTCCCACTGCCCTGGCATCCGGATTACTATTCCCTGTGTTTCCTCTCCCTTTTACTCCAGTGCTTCCAACCTCATTTGCCCCGGCACTCCCCACCTCATTTATTGCACCTACAGTAGCGGATTTTTTGATTAATACGGGGAATCCTGAAGTCGATGCGGTTTTAGGGTTAATCGCATTCAATCCTGTATTATTGAACGATCCTTTATTTTTAAACTTGCTCATAAATACTGGGAACCCGGACGTTGCCTCTGCTCTCGCAATAGTATCGACAATCTATGCTCCTTAAGACATAGATTTGCACACATAATATAACGCTCCGGCTGACAATATCTCTTTTGTATTCTAAGCAAGATAAGAATAGTAAAAATTATGGCAAACTCTGTAGGGTTTTTTTGTGTGAAAATTGTGTGAAAAATACAAACAGGCTCGATTCATCTTTTTTGAAGGGAGAGTTGTTCAAATTGGCTAATTACTTCGCATGTTTTCCCTGATTGAAAGGAGGTAACGTTCCGACACTAATGCTTCAAGCCCTGCAGAGTTTGTTCATATAAAGATGCTCTTCCACATATTCCACGAATGCTTTGACGAGGGACTCCAGCTTTGCGAGATGTTTTTCCGCATCCCCGAGTCTTTTTTCCCTGCCCATCTTTTCCAGTTTCAAGGCCAGTTCCATAATCCCGGAAACTCTGAAGTTGGATATGGATCCTGCCAAACTGTGTGCGCTCCTCTCAAAGGTCTTCGGATTATGCTCGGCAATCATCCGGTGCATGGTTTTGATCTGCTCAGGATAGGTTTCAAGAAATATATCGAATATCTCTTGAAACAGATCCATATCACCCTCAAAATTGCTCGTAATGACTGCCATATCAAAATCGGACGGCTTTGGTTTTTTTGGGGATCTCTGGTCTGGTTTTTTTGTTTTGATATCCGAAGTGATTTTTTTTATTTTTTCATATAATTCATCCACCTTGATCGGTTTCGCAATATATTCGTCCATGCCTGCATCCAAGAAGCGGTCTCTGTCACCCTCCATGGCATGGGCAGTCATGGCAATAATGGGTGTATGCCGACCTGAAATGGCCTCTCTCTCCCGAATCAGCTTCGTGACCTCTGTGCCGTCCATGACAGGCATTTGTATATCCATAAATATCAAATCAAATGAATCCCCTTCGAGAATGTCCAGGGCCTCCTGACCATTGGATGCCACATGAACCAGGTGATCATGTTTTTTTAATAAGGCAAGGAAAAACTTCTGGTTAATGGGGTTGTCCTCTACCAGCAATATCCTCAGACCTTGTCCATTCGCCTGAATCTTGGTTTTTTTGAACGGCTGGCAATGGGCCTCGTCTTTCTTTACAGGCCTTTTTTCCACCATATTTATAATCTTATTGAAAAGCTCCGACTGGTTGATAGGCTTCAAAATATGGTTATAAATCCCGATCTCCTTGTAAGGTTTCATTTTATCCTTCTGGACCATCGAGGCCAATAAAATGATTCTTACATTGTCAAATATGGGGTTCTTATTGATATGCTGGCATATCTTATGACTGTCCATATCAGGCATCTGTGTATCCAAAAGCACCAGATGATATGGCTTTCCATCCATCACGGCCTTTTCCATTTCAATCAGTGTACTCAGGCCATTTGAGACTTCGCCATAGTCAACACCCCAGGATGAAACCATTTCACTCAGGATCCTGCGATAGGTGGCATTGTCATCCACGATCAAAAGGCGCAGACCTTTCAATAAATCAACCGGCTTCGATTTATCATTGTCTTCCCTGATTTTCGATTGGAGATTGAACCGGCTCGTGAAATGGAAGGTGCTTCCGACACCCAGTTTGCTTTCGGCCCATATCCGGCCTCCCAAAATTTCCGACAAACGCCTGGAAATGGAAAGACCCAATCCGGTCCCATTATATTCCCGGGTATAAGAGCCATCCACCTGCTGGAAACTTTCAAAGATGGCATTCATCTTGTCTTCAGGTATACCGATCCCATTATCACACACAGAGAAATGAAGCATCACGGATGCGTCATCTCTGCTTTCAACCTCACAGAGTATCAATATTTCACCCACTTCTGTAAACTTAAAGGCATTGGAAGTGAGGTTGACAATAATCTGGCGCAATCTGCCGGGGTCTCCCATCAGAAGGTCAGGGACTTCCGGATTGATATAATATATCAGTTCCAGGCCTTTTTCTTGCGCCTTTACAGCCAATATGTCCACAGCAGCTTCGATGATTTGCCTCAAATTGAAGTCCACATTTTCCAGATCGATATGACCAGCCTCTATTTTTGAGAAGTCTAATATATCGTTAATAATCTGCAGTAAAGAATCTGCCGATTCCTTGACCATTTTGAGATAATCGCACTGTTCCTCCGTCAGTTGGGTATCCAGAGCCAAACGGGTCATGCCGATGATGCCGTTCATGGGTGTTCGGATTTCATGGGACATATTGGCCAAAAATTCACTTTTGGCCCGGTTTGCAGCTTCAGCCTGTTCCTTGGCTTGGAGCAATTCCTGAGCCCGCTGCTCCAATTCGTTATGTGCATCCTGCAAATCCGTATCCCGATTCTGGATCTTTGCCAGCATCTCATTAAAACTTTCAACCAGAAATCCCAACTCATCGGTACTATGTTTATGTGCCCGGATAGTATAATCCCTGTCTACAGAAACAACCTTCGCCACATGGGCCAGATGTAAAATCGGTTTAGATATCATTTGTTGAAGCCTTGCGCTGATCAAGAAAGCCACAAGAACAGATATGAATAACATGAGGGCCATAATACATATGTACTGTTTTATGCGAGAATGCAATGCCTTTAAATCAGACTGAATGCAGACCGAACCGACTTTTTCACCCTCCAGATTGATCTGCCTGGATAAAATCAACCGGTTTTTCTCAAAATGGCTACCCTCTTTTTCCGGTGCCGAGTGGAGTGAATCGGACTGTATATCCTTTCGGAGATACCTGGCGAACAAGTCCCCTTTTTTATCATAAATGCAAGCGGCAACAATCTCCTCCCGGGCCTTCAGGGCTGACAGGGTGCCCTCCGTATCCTCCAAATTCTCACAATTCAGTGCATTGACACATCTCTCACCTATAATCTTCGCCACAATCTCAAGATCGAGTGCCATGGACTTCTTGAAGGAGATAAGGTCATATGTTATGAAGGCTGTAAAGGCCAAGACTAAAGTAATCACACTTGTCAGTATAATGATCCATGTCAATTTCTGTTTTATGGATATATGTTTTAAAATGTACATCCTATTTTTGCCCCTGATAGACTATAGTGTCATGTCAACGATAATCTGTCATTTCGAGGAGCCGAAGGCGATGAGAAATCTTAAGATTTCTCACTTCGCTCGAAATGACATTTCTTGATTGACGCGGCACTAAGACCTGGCTGAGGGTTCGATTGCAGTCATCCCCAACCGGGAAACTCCACTATTCCATCTGTATACTTTTCAAAAGCAATTCTTTATATTAAATCGTCCTTTTGAGCCATTTTTATCCGATTAATCAGATTGTTGTCGATTAAACATCTAAAAATGGACAAAAAAGATTCAAAATTTTAAAATATAACTGTTTAAACCACTAAGGAATCATTGTTGAGCGAATCCGGAATTTTTTGAAACAAAACATGCTTGTAAATCTTTCAAAAATTGCATCAACTTTGAAGTGAGTTTTTACAGGTCCATCATTTTTTTGTTTTAGATTTTTATATGAAGATAAATAGGTCTTTGCATAAAAATTTATTTTTAGTATAATTATAGAATGTAACGATCTTTTTATTCTCGTCTTTGAATAAATTTAC
>JBLIRM010000194.1:0-6787 GCA_049472295.1 bacterium
GAAACAGACTCCTCGATGATCTTGTTCATCTGATCCAGAATCATCTTTTTGGTCATTTCAGGAACAGATTGTCTGATAATCGGTTCCATCCTTTCATTCAGCATATCTTTTAACCAGACCATCACCGGATGGTTCGATCCCTCAAATCCTCTTTCTTCGCTTGATCCTTGCGAAAAGGAGGGCCAAGACTCTGCTTTACCCGCGTTATCAGTTCCTTTTAAATCCTCTCCCAACTCCTTTGAAGCGGTTTCCTGAACAGGTGCAATTTCTTGAATGGGCACGTCAGAATCAGGCTTCCATTGAGCAGCCGCCTGAGCAGTCACTGCTTGCACAACCTCCTCTTGGTTCGATTTTTCCTGAGACGGCTGAGCCTGGGCAGGCGTCCCCTGAGCATTCGCTGGTGGAACCGTTTTATTGCGTTTGATTGCATCCTCAACCACCTTGATTGTCTCCTGCAGGGCATCTTCAGCACTTAAAGAGGGTGTTTCCTCCACTTTCGGTTGTTCATTCACAGGTGGCTCAGGGATCGGGGATGCCTCTGATGCGGCTGCCTGCGGTTCCATGGATGGCGGGACCTCCTCTATTTTAAACTCCTCCAGGTCCAGTTCCTCCTCTAAAGGTACCTCAGGGATCGGGGGGGATGCCTCTGCAGGAGCTGCTTCCTGTTCCATGGATGGTTCCGCCACAGGAGGGGCCTCTGACGGGACCTCTTCTCCACCCAATGGAGTGGCCCCCTCTATTTTAAACTCCTCCAGGTCCAGTTCCTCCTCTAAAGGTGCCTCAGGGATCGGGGATGCCTCTGATGCAGCCGCTTCCGGTTCCCCTGCTTGCGACTCCATGGATAGATCCGCCACCGGAGGGGTCTCCACCGGAGCAGCCTCAGCCCCAGGGGATTGCCCTGCACCTGCATCAGGAGATGATAATGTCTGAGTAAGGGGATCAGAAGCAGCCGACTGCCTTGCAAATAGATACTGAATCGTACTTTGCAGTTTGGTGGATTCAAGCGGAACAGTCAGTATTTTGTCTGCATTACATTCCTTTGCGAGTTGCGTTATAAAATCTTCCTTTTGATCTTCTTCTTTTTTTACAAGCATAATAACAGGTATTTTTGAATATTGATCCGAAGTTTTCACCTCTTTACATAGCGATACCCCATTTCCCTCCTGCATGTCACGGTCAATGATGAAAAGGTCGGGTTTTTGTGTTTTCATTTGTTCCTTAAAGTCATCCGTATCATTTGCAGGGACAATCTCATAATCTGTCTCCGTCAAATTCCATTCCACTTCCTTGAGAATTGTAATACTACTGCTGCCAAGGATTATTTTTTTACTCATAACTACCTCCCCCTCTTATCAAAATTATGGTAATGTTATCAATAGATATTCAAAAAATCAAGGTTTCATTCTCCCGACACGTATGATAAACTAAATATTTTAAATATATATAATATATCTCTATATCTAATCGGTAAAATCATGAAAAAAGAAAGACTGAAACATATTTTAAATCAATTACAATCCGGTCAAATATCATTAAAAGAGGCGATCGAGGCACTCCGTTGCTTCCCATTTGAAGAGATTCGCCATGCAAGGATTGACCATCATCGGGCACTCAGAACCGGCATACCAGAAGCCATCTTTTGTCAGGGGAAGTCTTCGGATCAGATCAGGGGCATCGCCCAAAATATCCTCAAACGGGATGGGAACCTTCTGGCTACCCGGGCGGATGAGGGTATCTTTGAGGTTTTAAGAGACCTGGACGAAGGCATGGTTTATCACCCCATCGCCCGAATGATTACATTGGTTAGGTCACCCTGCTCCGAGACAAAAGGGTCAGTGCTCATCATTACTGCGGGTACAGGGGACATCCCTGTGGCAGAGGAAGCCAAGATTACCTGCCATTTTTTAGGCAGCCGGGTTGATACACTTTATGATGTTGGCGTGGCCGGAATTCATCGTCTCTTGAACGAAGAACAAAAGATCCATGAAGCGCGTGTCATATGTGTTGTGGCAGGTATGGAAGGGGCACTGGCCAGTATCGTGGGCGGAATAACCGATCGGCCGATTATTGCGGTCCCCACAAGTGTGGGTTATGGCGCCCACTTCCAGGGATTGGCCCCACTTCTTACTATGATTAATTCATGTGCACCCGGTATTGCGGTGGTTAATATCGATAATGGATTCGGCGCAGGTTGTATGGCTCACAAGATAAACCTGATTGGGGAAGACAACCAATGAATCTCATATATGCCGATTGTTTTTCAGGGATCAGCGGTGATATGTTCCTGGGCGGGCTGATTGAACTTGGAATCGATAAGGATTGGCTATCAGCAGAGCTTTCTTCGCTCAAAATTCCCGCTTTTACTTTAGACACAGCCAAGGTCAAAAAAGGTGCTATTCAGTGTACACAATGTAAGGTCATTCCTCAGGAACCGGAAAGGATCAAAAGAGGGCTTCCTGAGATCACACAGATGATTGAAAAGTCCGATCTCAAACCAAAAATCAAGGATCAGGCCTTGCATCTGTTCGGGACCCTGGCCCATGTGGAGGCTGCAATTCATGGCATTCCTATCTCTGAGGTCCATTTTCATGAATTGGGGGCCATTGATTCACTGGTGGAGATCCTGGGAATTTTAATCGGATATGATTACCTGGGTATTGATGAACTGTATTCATCGCCCCTGCCTTTAGGCCGTGGTATCATCCATACACAGCATGGTCCGATTCCCATTCCCTCTCCCGCAACCGTTGCACTTTTAAAGGATGCCCCTGTCATTCACACGGATATCGAAGCGGAATTGGTCACACCCACAGGTGCTCTCCTGATCAAACATCTTGCAAAATCCTTCGGAATACCTCCTAAAATGTCAATCAAGAAGATTGGTTATGGTGCAGGAGAGAGGGACCTGCAGCAAAGGCCGAATTGCCTTCGGCTCATATGGGGTGAATCCGATGCCGGGTTTGCAGAAGAATATATAGATGTACTGGAATGCAATATTGATGATATGAATCCGGAATTCTATCCAGGATTGATGGAAACCCTCTTCGATGCCGGTGCACTGGATGTTTCTCTCTCCCAAATCATTATGAAAAAAGGCAGACCCGGCACGAAGGTCACTGTCTTGAGTGGACTCGGCCAAACCAAAGAACTATCTTCAATCCTCATGGCGGAAACCTCCTCGCTTGGCGTCAGAATACAGAGGGTTCAAAGGTTTAAGGCCCTTAGGAAGGTTTTTACTCTTCAGACCCGATACGGTCCTGTCAGGTTTAAATGTGCCTGGGATGGCAAAAAACTGATCAACATCGCACCTGAATATGAAGATTATTCAAAAATTTCCCGAAAATATAATAGGCCCATGAAATCTGTATATCAAGAGATCATTGCAGAGGCATTGAATCAGGTAGAAAATCTTGTTGATAATACAGAGATGTGATATGATTAGCGCCATTTTAGGCAACTGATTGTTCAAAAGGTTAGTTAAAGTCAGCTCATACGAGGTTAGGAGATTTGTTCTATGCCAGAATTGCGAAAAGATCCGATCATTGGACGCTGGGTTATTATTGCCACCGAGAGAGCCAGAAGACCTTCCGATTTTAAAGCCTCAGAAGAAATCAAAACATCGGGTTTCTGTCCTTTCTGTAATGGTAACGAGGATAAGACCCCGCCAGAGGTTTATGCCTTGCGTAATCACTCTTCCGCGCCCGACACACCCGGATGGTCTGTCCGTGTGGTCCCCAATAAATTTCCTGCCCTTGAAATAGAAGGCGACCTCAACAAGCGGGGTGAAGGGGTATATGATCGAATGAACGGGGTGGGCGCCCATGAAGTAATTATTGAGACCCCAAATCATAATGCTTCTCTTGGTGATCTATCAGAGGGTGAGATCGCCAATGTGATCCGGGCATTCCAGGCCAGGATACTGGACCTGAAGCAGGACGATCGTTTCAAATATATGCTGATATTTAAAAACCACGGCAGTGCAGCAGGCGCCTCCCTGGACCATACTCACTCCCAACTCATTGCATTGCCTATCGTGCCTAAAAGGGTGTCCGAGGAAATCCAGGGCGCAAAGACCTATTATCTATATAAAGAAAGATGCGTATTCTGCGATATTATCCAGCAGGAGACCAAAGAAGGTATCCGGGTCATCAACGAAAACGATCATTTTATATGTGTAGCGCCTTTTACTTCAAGGTTTCCCTTTGAATCCTGGGTGTTGCCCAAGGCTCACGATATCTATTTTGAAGATATCAACAACCAGGAGATATTATCTCTTACAAAAATTATGAAAGACATACTGACCAGAATCAAAGTGGTGCTGAACGATCCCCCTTATAATTTTTTGCTTCACTCCTCCCCTTTCTACGAAAAGGATATCCGTTTCTATCACTGGCACATCGAGATTATACCAAAGCTGACCAAAGTGGCGGGTTTTGAATGGGGGACCGGTTTTTATATCAATCCGACGCCGCCTGAAAATGCCTGTGTATTTCTGAAAGAGGCAAAGATTTAAAGATGCAACATCCTCTTATATGAGCCCATCTCGCTTTTAGATTACGCTACCACTACATTCCTCCCTAATGACAGCCTTCTCTAAATTGCAGCTTATACCAAGTTGCAATCAATTCTATACTAAGTGCTTTATTTCATAATTACGATGACGTATTTTTAACAATTTTAAGTGAACCATTATTAAAGTCATTGTCTAATTGCAAGTTAGTATTAGTCTGACATCATCTTGAAAAAACCTTGTGCAGGTTTTAAATCCCCCCTAAACATCACCCCAGTTAGAGAAAAACTTCCCATGTTTTGCTGCAAACACCCTTTTTGGGAAGGATGTTTCAGCGAGAAAATATTTTGTTTAAAGGTTGCGCAATAAAAATAAAATTAATTCTAAATCAACATAAAACTTTTCTTCCAATATTACACATAATCGTAATTATAAACGATTATATATATTCGAGTATGTTGGTATCGAATATGCTTACATAAGAAATTAAACAGGTTATAAAAAACTAATGTTCTAATAAACACTTCATCTTTCAAAATCGATTTATTTAGACTGTTTATAAGCATTTAAAGATCTTTCTCATATTTCATTCTTTTTTTATATCTCAAATATAGTTCCATAATAAAGGCCAGTAACAACATATCTTCCATATCAGATATCAAGTTTGAAAATTCGATTACATGTGCCTCTGAAAGGGGGGGGGTGATAATATTCAAACATCCGAGATTTTCAGCAGTAATACATCGTGATATTGTTTTTAATATCTCATTAGGTTAGGAGGGGATGAAAATGTATAAGAAGATAAGTTTCTTAATTATTTTAGTAGTGTCTGCTTTATTAATTGTGAACGTGTTTGGCTCACCTTTGGCTTTTGCAGCGGAGGATGAACCCGATAGATCAGCATCATGGCATGAGACCCAATACGGAACCGATGCCTGGGGGGGAACCTGGATGCTGGGACAATTCGGACCGGACATGGGAGTCGGGGAGCAGGGCATGGTCTATACTTACACTGATCCTATGTCTGGGACCTATGTGAGCTACCAGAGCACAGGGATGGGCATGGGAGCTGGTGGTCCGCTCATGGGTTATGGTGGAATGTATAGCCCTGTTGCCCAGGCTTCCTATGGCCCATATGCCTATGGTCAACAACCTCAAGTGCAGTCCACACCGGGCTACGATACCCAAGGTTATGTGTCCGGAAATCTCTGGGGTCAAAACACCAACTACTATCAGTCGCAGTATAATCCTATGGCTGGATTGATCTTCGGTATGCTTGGCGGCGGATTCGGTGGATATGGTGGCTTCGGTGGTTTCGGTGGTTTGGGTGCCTCAGCTTACGGCGGATACGGTGGATACGGCGGTTATAGTGGTGGATACGGCGGTTATGGCGGCTACAGTGGATACGGCGGTTATGGCGGATACGGCGGATACGGTGGATACGGCGGATATGGCGGATACGGCGGATACAGTGGTGGTTATCCCACGATGATCTTTTGAGCCGAACGCGCTTGCTAAGGACAATATGATCTGACAAGAGAATTTGCGAACAAAAGCAGTTACAGCAACGATCTGAAGCTGGAGAAGGTCGGGCTTCCTGTTCTGGAAGCCCGGCCTTCTGATTAATTATTAATAAGTTTTATAAATCTCTTCGATCTTCTAAGCTTCTCTGAAAAGGCCCTATATCTCCCTTCAACCTGCAAACGCCCGGTATGCCTCTTCCAAAAAGAGAAGAAATCCATCGGATTCCACATTGAAATCCTCTTTTATCCGAAGCTGGATTCTGTCAGCATTTTCATCCCTGGGCTTTATGAAAACAGAACTCTCCGTGCCCGATTCATCCGATGTCGCCTCCTCAGTATCATATTTCATGATCTTGAGGGTCCTGGCAATGTCATCCGCATTAAAGGTCCCTGTCTTTACAAAAAAATCCAACCTGAGAATGCTCGGTGTAGTATAAATGCATAACCAATCGGAATGATTAATCTGATAGCTTATATAACTCTTCTGCTCCCAATGGGGGCCATCCAGATCAAAATTATCATCCATGATCCTGTTAATTTTCAGGCACATCTCTTTTGTTTTCGGGCCGCATCTTTTATCCAGATGCCATGATTTCCATTGGGCATCCTTCCCCTTTTCATCGGACGGGGCTGCCTCTGTTTCAGAGACATCTTCTTTTGCGAAGACCTGTTCCCTGTTGGCAGGGACAATAAAATCGGGTTTGATCAGTATGGAGTCCTCATCCTTGAACATCTGCAATTCAACCACAGTCAC
>JBLIRM010000195.1:0-6774 GCA_049472295.1 bacterium
TTAGGGCCTCTGGCCAATATATCTTCCATCGGATCGCCCCCTTTTTATTTAATCCATTTGAACAATCAATCGATTAACTTACCCGGAAAGCTCTTGCTCATCGATCGTAATGATCTGCTTAAAAACAAGGAAAATATTTCCCTCTATATGTGATATCGTTTTTTATTCTATTAAACTTCTTGTAAGGAAAATAATTGATATCGATCCAGGGTAATGGATGGCATCTTTTACCCTTTGTTTTAACTGGTGTAAACTCGGAGGTCTGGCAGAAGCCATAATCATTCAAGGTAATCCCCAATTTATGAGCCAATTCCCGGGCATTTTCTTATCTTTGGATTATTTTTGCCGTTCCTCTAATTCTCCCTTCTGTAAATTTTTTTAAATTATTATAAATTCTTTATTAAATATTTGTTTTGACAAGGATTGAAATTCTCTCTATAATTTTATTCAGACAAAGCAAAATCCTATCAATTTTCAATAAAATTCTATCAATTATGAATAAATAACAGAGATCATATTAGATATAGGGGGATTAAAATGAATCACTTAAAAAGCGATACTCTTATTGTTCTCTCCTCCTTTTTTTTATGATTGGATCGGGATTCTTCTTCCCTTTACATGCCAATGGAAAAATTTTTCGTTCTCAAACATCAAGAATAGAAACAGATCAGTTTGATCGAATTGTCAATAGCACCGACCAAGGCAAAATTAATTACTTACTGGATGATTTAGAAAACGACTTAACAGTAAAAGGGAATCTGAGAGCAAAATCCATCCATTTTTCATACCTTCCTCAAAATATGCTCAGTTCACCTATGAATATTTTCCAACAATCTACGCGTTTTAAAAGTCCAAATGAGATATTCAAAGCAGTGTGGAATGTCGGATTTTACGGAAGTGGTATCGGGAAAAGCCGTTTTGTTTCTGCGGATATCGATAATAATGGTATTATTGAAATAATCGCTGGTGGTTCAACCTCCACATTCGGCTTGAATGATTACTGGTACATACTTGAATATTCAACGATATCGAAGCAATATGACATAAAATGGGTGAGTCAATTTTATCCGGAGGGCATATCCACCATAGCTGCATTTGATATAAACAACAACGGAATATTCAATATTTTCATCGGTCTTTCAAATGGGGCTATATATGTTTATGAAGGGCCTGCTCTGGGAGAAATCAAGCGTATCCAATCCCCCGGAGGAGCTATCAAACGCATCCTATTTGCTGATGCAGATAATGATTCCATAGAAGAGATCGTATTCTGTAATCCTGATAATACCTTCATTTATAATGCGATTTCTCTGTCCCTCGAGGAAATGATCCCTCATGGATCGAGTGATTTCGATATAGGCAATGTTGACTCGGACGATCTCAATGAGATTGTTTTGGCAAATGGCCTGGTAATGGAATTGATGGCCTCAACACAATCGAAGAATGGGATTACGGTGATGCTTTCGGATATCTGATCGAATTATCGGATATTGATTCTGACGATATGGAAGAGATCATTGCGGCATCTTCCTGGTACCATATCAACCTCAGGATTGCCTCTATATCGAGGAGTACCAGAAACTCCCATGGGAGACAAGCGTGATAATCCTGCTTTTACTCACCAAGCCAGTTGATCAGGTTCTCCGCCAACCGGATATTTTCATCGTTGAGAAAGCGGTTTAGCAGAAGATGAAAAGTGGTTGGAGGGGAATGAGTTTGGGGCTGCCAAAGCCATGCGGGAAATGATTCAGGAGCACCTCAGTAACAATAGTCTTAATTAAAATGTGGTAGCGACTTATATAATCGAAAAGAACAGTTGTCTATCCACTTATTCTGGTTCACCGTGGGCAATTGCCCGATCAATGGATTGTCAGTTTAGGCCAATTCCTAATATAACGGGAATCCGATCCCTCCTTAAAAGATAAGATTAGACAAGCCCCAGCGACCTAAATTTTAAGGATAGAGGTTCCATATATCGAAATAAGTTGAATTTACCGGAAGACCAAAAAGATTTGCGGTCGTCGGATAAGACCATGAATAATTCCCAATCGGGTATATTGATCTATTTATGTTGGTATACAAAGGATTGATCTGCCCTGGATATGAAGAAACAGGGGGATATGACTGGCCGGAGAACTGCCAGCCCCCAGTTGGGTAAAGCGTCGGTGATGGGGCCTGCACGGGCGGATTAATAATGCCGGATGTCCAGAGGCCACTACGAGAGGGATCATATGAGGCAGATGGATAGAAACCAGATCCAGATCCAAGTACGCCATAGGAGCCATGAAGGGAATTGGACCCTTGAAATGGATAACCACCATACGTATTTGAAAAAGCATCGCCTATGCCAGAGCTGAGTCCGAAAGTATATCCTCCCGGGAATGTCGCGCCGGCGAATAAACCTATGCCAGTGCCGAGTCCGAAAGGAGATCCTACCGGGAATGTTGCGCCGGCAGATAAGCCTCCGGAGCTTGCTGGATATCCGGTTATTTGAGGATTGGGCTTATAGAGAAACTCCGCCACTAAGCAATGAAGATTGTCCATGTAAGCGTTCCATATATCATACGCATCCACCGATTCCGGAAACTCTATGGCATATGTCCTATCCTCATGATCCTGAAAAGAATTCATGATGAATGGGACGTCCGAGGATGTCGCCAGGTTAATATCATATATTCCGAATTCACTGTTCAGTGCATCAAGGGAATCGATGCCGAAGGTAGCGATATTGCCATCCTGTCCAAGGCTGACCAAAGCGTTTGCATTTTGTGTGAGGAGAACCAACATCTTCCCCGGAATGATCAACTCGTTCAAATCATCCGTTTTATGAGAAGGGCCGATTCTCCCTGTCATTTGCACATTCCCCTGCTCGGATATGTCCCATATCTGCACATTTAAATGAGAAAGGGTAAGGGCAAGCCCATCCCCGATTTCCAGGTCATTGAACCAGGATCCGGATGTATTGTGGGTGCTTTGGTATTCCTTAAAGGAGGGGAGTCGGTATCCCTGGAGCAGCTCCGGGTTTTCCGGGTCAGAAAGATCCACCACATCGAGCCCTTTGCAGTGGTCCGATATGTATGCTCGCTGTCCAACGAGGAAAATCTCTTTGGGCCACGACAGCTCAATGGTTGCAGCCAATTGAGGATTTGCGGGGTCCTGTAAGTTCATGACCTGCAGTTCTTTATAATTAGTGGTAAGGAGTAAATAGTTGCCATATAAGGCATGGGCTCCGAAATGGCCCCCATCCCTTTCCAGTTTTAAGACGAGATCCGGGTGTTCAGGGTCGGATACATCAAAGATATAGATATCACCCCTGGAAAGGAAGAGAAAGTCATCCGTGATAGCGGTCCCGTCTTGTATGGGGTCGTTTAAATCGAGCTGCGCGCTCGAGAGGAGAGTAAGGTTTCCGAGATCGGAGATATCAATGGCAACCAGGATAAGCACAGAATCTCCCCAGTCTCCCACATCTTTACTGTAAATGATGTATAGCCGGCCCCCGATGAAGGAGAACTCAAAAGGCTTATCGGATGGAATCGTCAGCTTCAGGGTATCGCGCGGGGTGGGTGCAACAGGATTGGAGATATCGAATACGCCCAATATATATTCATCCTCGTTGAGGTTGTACCCTTGGTCCCACAGATTGGTTTCGGTGAACCAGAAAAGAGAATCCCCGTGGAGAAAGAGTTCGGATAAGGGATATTCGAGGGCGATGCTTTTGACTGTGTCAGGATTTTCCGGATCGGTTAAATCAACTACCCTCAGGCTCTTTTGAGAATTCGTGGCCATTGGACCATCAAAGGTCCCATCATCAAACACGACATAGGCATATCGATCCTTCACCTCCATGGCCATGACCGACTCCATTTGGCTGGCAGGAATGGGAGGCGATGTCGTTGATGTAGGGGTGTAAGGTCTGTATGGGCTATAGGGATTAAGCATCCCATAGATGCCTAAGCTTCCGCTTGGGAAGGCAGATCCGTATCCGGCCTTGGCAAAATTCGGGAAAAAGGATGGGAAGGAAAATGCGGTCGGATTGCCCCACTGAGAGAAATAATAGTCAGATATTGTTTGAGCTTTCCCTTGATGTGGGCAGGTCACAAGGATGCCAATCGCCAAAAGAATAAAAATCATTCCAACCAGATAGGATTTTATTTTTTCTTTATTATAATGGCCTGATTGCAGTCTCATTTTCTATCCTCCTTATAATTGAGATTATGATGTCAATTATGGGCCTACCCGGCCCTATTAATGATGGATTAAAAAACTTCAGGCTCAAGGCAATCCTTTTTAGTAAGAAAGATTGAAAAAAGAACAGTTTCCTTAAATTTGAAATGTTGAAATGAAGATGAGAGGAAACTTAATAGGGATCGAAAGAAATATCTCGGCCGCTAACCAATGTTTCCTTGATTTCAGAAAATTCAATTGTACATAAATGAGACGGATTCTTTCATTCATGCTTACGAGAATAAATTCATTATATTTTAATAATATTTTAATAAGAAGAACCTGGCCCTGGCCATCGATAAAAAAGTCCCGGGTGTCAAGCAGATGGCTGAGAAGACCATGCTCATGGCCCAGTATGCGGCCCAGCGCATGGCCTTCAAGCAGAGAAAAAACGTCCTGCAGATGGATACATGGCTTGAGGGTGGGGAAGAAAAAAGTCATGCAAAGGGGTTGTAATGCTGGAGCAAAGGGGTATAGGTTTTTAAACACGTTGATATCAATGAATTATTCCGAAAAAAATATATGATTACTGATTGCCGTTGATTTATGGGGATCATATAGGATAACGGCAGTTGACAGGAGTGGAAATAGACCAAGGTTAAGGGGAAAAAACTTAGAGCAAAAGGAGGATGCAAGGTTATATGGCGGAACGGTTAAAGAAGCAGGAAAAGAGAATCGGCAGGAATGGTGCTGTGGGCATCTCAATCATTATCGGACTCATCTTCCTTACGGCAGTAACATTTGCAGGAAATCCCGCGTTCCCTTCCAGAGAAGCGGATCCTTTCCCTCATCCTGAGGAATTGGAGCCAAGCATCGAATTCTGGAAGAAGGTATACACGGTTTACACCACCGAAGAGGGCATAATCCACGACTCGGACGATCTCACCGTCATCTATGAAGTGATTAATCTTGCAGATATTGCAGACCTAAAAAAATTAAGAAACACGAGGATCAGGAACGTAAAGGAGAAATACAGGAACATCCTCAGTTCCATCACAAGAAAAAGGGGATTGAATCTGAACAAAGAGGAAGAGAGGGTCTTCAATCTCTTCTCAGACAAGAGCATGAAACGGCTCATAGAGGCTCAATATTCCATCCGGTTCCAGCTCGGGCAGAAAGACCGGTTCATCCAGGGGATACAACTCTCGTACCGCTATCTTGACCACATAAAAGAGATTATCGCAGATATGGATCTCCCCGAAAAGCTCATCTATCTTCCCCATGTGGAGTCCTCCTTTAATTATATGGCCTTTTCCAAATTCGGTGCTGCCGGTATCTGGCAATTCACGAGGGATACGGGAAAACAGTACCTGAAGATAAATTCTGCGATCGACGAGCGGCTGGATCCTATTAAATCAAGCCATGCGGCGCTTAAGCATCTCCAGGACAATTACAGCAAGGTCCAGTCATGGCCTCTGGCCATCATAGCCTATAACTATGGACTTGCAGGCATGAGGAGGGCTGTAGAGGGACTGGATACAACCGATGTCGTGGAGATCCTCTGTAGACACAATGGTAGGACATTCGGTTTTGCATCCCGAAATTTTTACTGTGAATTCCTGGCTGCTTGTGAGATTGCCGAAAACTACAGGGATTATTTCGGCGAGATCGATATCGAAGAGCCATTGCGATTTCAGGCGTACCAGTTGAAGAAAGATGTATTATTGAAAGATATCATGAAATATACAGGATTGGATAAGGGGATCATTAAAAAATACAACCCTGCGATCAGGAGACCAGCGATCCTTTCGCAGCACCATCTGCCGAAGGGTTTTGATCTGAAACTCCCCGATGACAGGGACTACCAGC
Source organism: bacterium (assembly GCA_049472295.1). Classification (GTDB taxonomy): domain Bacteria; phylum SZUA-182; class SZUA-182; order DTGQ01; family JAFGSM01; genus JBLIRM01. Next base: position 6,034 of record JBLIRM010000195.1, read on the forward strand.
TTGACGCATTCTTTATGGACTATAGATCTCCAAAACCTGTGCGGGTAACTTCTATAGATAAACCTCCTCTGCAGAAATCCGTTGCCCAGCCGTAGCCGGTCATCCATCGGGAGCCTATAGCCCTGGATAGGGCACTTATCAAGGATGAAGATGCTTTATCCATTAAGTCAGCCATCGCAAGAGTGTTCCTCAATGTTTCGCTGCCATCTCTTACCCCTCTTGAGGATGTAATACGGAGCAGGGACAGACCCATAATGGCGATCGCGTCCCCAATCATCCCGCTGCCTGCCGTAATTTCGGGCAAATCCCTCATGGCGAGCAACCCACTCAATGCCCCGCTGCCGGTCGTGATTCCGGGCAAGCCATTTCTCGTGGCAGGTTCTCCAAAGGCACCGGTGCCTGGTGTGAGCTGGGCAAAAATCAATAATTAAGGCCTCTGGTTATCAGCTAAAAAATCTTGTGTCCTACAACTGTAAAATCATAAAAAATTTAATCATATCAAAGGCCATTCCGTGAAGTGCTCGATCAGCTCCCCTTCCGTCCCGGTCATATCTGCAAATAAAGGCATCCAGGGATCATATGGATCCTCCAGTGGTGCGCCGGTTATCTGGTTGCACTGCTGCAGATCCGCAAATACTTGATCCGAAGGCACAAAACCTCCATAATCCGAATACATGACGTATCATAACAGCACACTGATCATAACAAAAACCACTCACATCTCTCCGCGAGGGAGTGTTA
>JBLIRM010000196.1:0-6454 GCA_049472295.1 bacterium
ACCCAATGCGGCCCCAGGCTCACGATTATCAGAAAGGTCCCCTATGATCGAAAACATACCTCCATGAATTTTTTCCCTATGTGTAAGTTGTGTGAAAAGGAGTTTCACGATCCGGAAAGCCGGCGTTTTCATGCCCAGCCCAATGCCTGTCCGGTTTGCGGCCCCCATGTCTGGTTGGCTGATTCCAATGGAAATACAATCCAAACGAAAGACCCCATTGCTGATGCAGCCGGATTGATCAAGCAGGGGGCGATTCTGGCCGTCAAGGGCCTCGGAGGGTTTCATCTGGCAGTGGATGCCGCACTGGAAAAAGCCGTCAGGACAATGCGTTTCAGAAAGGCAAGGGAAGGAAAGCCCTTGGCCATGATGTCGGAATCCCTTGAAAAGATAGGATTATATGCGGAATTAAGCAATGAAGAAGCCCAATTGATGAAGGGGGCTTTACATCCGATCCTCCTCTTAAAGAAAAGGATCCCTAATCCCATTGCCCCTTCTGTGGCACCCAATCAGCGTTGTTTCGGAGTAATGTTGCCATATACCCCCCTGCATGTATTGCTGCTCCAGGAGGGATTTATTGCCCTGGTCATGACCAGCGGGAATCTCACTGACGAGCCTATTGCCATCGGGAATCAGGAGGCTATAGAGACCCTTTCAGGGATTGCGGATTATTTTATCCTCCATAACAGGGATATCCTGGTGCGCTGCGATGATTCGGTGGTTATGCCGATTGAAGGCAAGCCTTATATTGTAAGGCGTTCCCGGGGTTATGCCCCCCTTCCCATTCGTCTGAGCTGTTCCTTTGAACCGGTGCTGGGCCTGGGAGGGCAGATGAAGAATTCCCTCTGTGTCATCCGGGATAATCAGGCATTCTTGAGCCAGCATATCGGGGATTTGGATACGCCCGGGGGCAGGGGATTTTTCGAGGAGGCGCTGAAGAGGACCCAGGAGATCGCAGGTGTGTCCCCGCAGATCGTGGCCCATGACCTGCATCCGGATTATTTTACCACAAGGATTGTAGATGAGATGCAGGAAAAGACCGCCTATGCCATCCAGCATCATCATGCCCATATGGTGAGTTGTATGGCGGACAATAGGCTGGAAGGCCCGGTGGTGGGTTTGATCTTTGATGGCACAGGATACGGGAGGGATGGGAAGATCTGGGGAGGTGAGGTGCTGGTGGGCGATGCCCTTTCTTTTGACCGGGCGGCCCATCTCTCAGAGTTCCCTCTGCCGGGCGGTGAGGCAGCCATCCTGAATCCGTGGCGAATCGCTGCGGGCATATTATATCAATATATGGAAGGAGATACGCTTCCGGAGATCTCGAGATTCATGGATCGCATTTTTACAAAAGATAGGCAGTTGGTCGAGATCTGCCCTATGATCCGCCAGATGATCCGGAAAGGGATAAATACCCCCATCACCACGAGCATGGGCCGTCTTTTTGATGCGGTCTCGGCATTGCTCGGGTTTCATGGCAGGATATCCTATGAAGGGCAGGCCGCCATTGAATTGGAATATTTTGCCTCTTTGAGCAAGGATGCTGAGGCCTATCCGGTGGTTATTTCCCAGGAGGGCTTTCCCTGGAGAATGGAGATTTCCCCTGTCATCCATGCGGTGATGAGAGAGACACAAGAAGGGATACCCAGGGAAATGATCAGCCGAAGGTTTCACAATACGATGGTTCAGATGGCCTGCCGGATCGCCCTATTGTGCAGTGAGAGATTCGAGATGAACCGTGTGGTTTTGAGCGGGGGCTGCTTTCAGAACCGCCTGCTTCTGGAAGGCATTTTTCATGGACTTTGCAAGTCCGGAATGCAGGTATATATGCATCAACATGTCCCGACCAATGACGGGGGCATTTCACTCGGACAGGCTGTGTGTGCGGGCGCCCTTCATGAGAAGGCCTAGATCAACAGATCCTGGGCAGGATTTCCCCGGTAGGGCGATCCAGTATTCGTTTCCCTCCGATGAGTGTATTCAGAATGACCTCTCCATCCGAATCTTCACCCACCTTTCCGATGATGGCGGCTTCCTTGCCCAATGTATGGGAACGAATCTTATCCAGCACCTTTTCCGCATCTTCAGGCGCAACAATCGCCAGCATTTTCCCTTCGTTTGCCACATACATGGGATCAATACCCAGGATCTCGCAGGCACCTCTTACTTGAGGTCGAACCGGGATGGTTTCTTCATCGATAAGGAATCGCTTTTTTGATTTGTTTGCAATTTCATTGAGCACCGAGGCGATGCCACCCCTGGTGGGATCTCTCATACAATGGATGTTCGAGGATATATCCAATATACCCCCTACCATTTCATTCAAATGTGCTACATCAGACATGATCTCCCCGGAAAAACGAAGCCCTTCCCTTTGGCTCATCACAGCCATGCCATGATCCCCAATCGTTCCACTCAGGATGATGATGTCTCCTGTCCGGGCGTTTGTTCCGGATATTGTACCCGAATACACCACATGCCCTATTCCCGTGGAATTGATGAATATCTTATCCCCTTTACCATGCGGGACCACTTTGGTATCACCCGTTATCACATGGACTTCGGCTGCATTAGCTGTATTTGCAATGGAGGCAATGATGCGGTCCAGGTCCGCCATTGAGAATCCTTCTTCGATGATGACTGCAATGCTCAGATATAAAGGCTTTCCTCCGCACATACACAGGTCGTTAATGGTGCCGCAAACGGCCAATTTGCCGATGTCTCCTCCAGGGAAAAAGATGGGATCTACCACATAGGTGTCTGTGGACATGCAAAGACGAAGGCCATTGAAATCGAGGATTGCCCCGTCATCCAGAAGATTTAAAATGGGATTTTGAAGAGATGGCAGGAAATGCGCCTCAATCAGTCTTTGTGAAAGCGTGCCCCCGCTTCCATGAGCAAGCAGAATTTTTTCATCCATTGTTTTATCCTTAGAATATCAAATCAATGATAAAATATTTGATCCTTTGAGATCTTTGGGAGCCATGATCCCTTTTAGTTTTATAACATAATCACATCGTTCAAAGCAAAGTGTTACATGCAGTCCATTTTTAAATAAAAAACGCCTCCTCAATATATTTTTACGAGTCCATCAACCTTCGACCTTTCATGTAAAAAATGGATGAAAGCAGTGAATGGTGATCACTGACCAATAAAAAATCCTCTGCTTGTATTGAAATTAATGATTCATATTTTCGTAATATTCATACTAATAAATCTATTGATATTTTTTTGTATAATCCATATAAACATAATAAGGGTAAGTCTATGTTGACAGATGCAAATCTCATTGATATACTATAAAAGTTCATAAAGGCTTATTCCTTGTGGTATTGATTTTCGAAAATCCAATTCCCCAAAATCTCCTTGCATCATTATCAGAGTCTTAGAAAAGGATAAGGGGCTGCGGAGGAAGGATTGCGGTTGATTTTGCATATAACAGCCTTAAAGCCTGAAATTTCAAATTTGAGGATGAACTCCTCACTTCTTCGTATCAAAACATTCAGAAACAATCCTGCCTACGTACGGCAAAATATGTCTTGCCATATATAGGCCTATTCCAACAACCCTGAAGGGGGTGATTGATCAATTACATCATTCGTTTCTTTTTTTACTAAGTTCCAGATGTTATGCCAATGCCAATCTATATTAATATTTAAAGGAGGTGTTTAAGCCATTATGGATCTTAGCAGGAGGGATTTTTTAAAGATCTCTGGGGCGAGCACAATGGGCCTGGCCTTGAAGGAGCTGGGATTCGATGTCGCCTCGGTGCATGCTGAGGTCTCTCCTCTGAGGATCGCCTATGCCAAGGAGACCACAACCATCTGTCCATATTGTGCGGTTGGTTGCGGGATCATTATCCATTCTGTGGATGGCAAGGTGGTCTATACGGAAGGAGACCCGGATCATCCAATCAATAGAGGTTCCCTGTGCAGCAAGGGAAGCTCGGTCTATCAATTATCTGCCAATAACCCGGCAAGGTCGAAAAAACCCTTGTACCGGGCACCTAACAGCAGTGAGTGGAAAGAGGTGTCCTGGGAATGGGCTCTGGATAAGATAGCTGAGCGGATCTATACCACTCGGGAAAAGAGCTTTATGTTCAAGAACGCCAAAGGTCAGACGGTGAACCGAACAGATGCCATCGCCTCTGTGGGGAGTGCTGCCATGGATAACGAGGAATGCTATGCATACCGGAAATTCCTCACAGCCCTTGGCCTTGTCTACATTGAACATCAGGCCCGTATCTGACACTCCGCTACTGTAGCGGCTCTGGCAGAGTCGTTTGGGAGAGGGGCCATGACCAATCACTGGACCGATCTGGAAAATGCGGATGTGGTCCTGGTCATGGGAAGCAACGCAGCAGAGAATCATCCCATTTCCTTTAAGTGGGTCACCAAGGCAAAAGAAAAGGGTGCCACTCTAATCAGTGTCGATCCCAGATTCACCAGGACTTCCTCAAAGGCGGATATCTATGCACCGATCCGATCGGGTGCAGATATTGCCTTTCTGGGAGGGATGATCAAGTATATCATTGATAATAAACTTTATTTTGATAAGTATGTGAAGTTGTACACCAATGCATCCTTTCTCCTGAATCCCGATTTCAAACTCCCAGGAGACAACGGGGGTGTCTTTTCCGGATATGATCCCAAGGCAAGGAAGTACAACAAGGCCACATGGTCTTTCCAGAAGGATGCGAATGGGATCATCAAGAAGGATCCCACATTGAAGGATCTCAATTGTGTATTCCAGCAATTGAAGAGGCATTTTTCCAGATATGATGCGGATACCGTTTCCAAGATCACAGGAACGCCCAAAGACCTGCTTATGAAGGTCTATAAGGCCTATGCCACTTCAGGAAAACCCGGTAAGGCCGGAACCATCATGTACGCCATGGGCTGGACCCAGCACACGGTTGGGACACAGAATATTCGTACCATGGCCATTATCCAGTTGCTTCTGGGCAATATGGGTGTGGCAGGTGGCGGTGTCAACGCCCTACGCGGTGAATCCAATGTGCAGGGTTCCACTGACCATTGTCTGCTCTTCCATATCCTTCCCGGATATCTGAAGACACCAAGGGCTTCGGATGACACATTGAAGGCCTATAATGACAAGTATACCCCGAAGACCGCAGATCCCAAGAGCGCCAATTGGTGGGGGAATTATCCCAAATATTCGGTGAGTCTGCTGAAGGCATTCTTCGGTGACAATGCGACGGCCGGCAATGATTTCGGATACGGCTGGCTGCCCAAGCTGGATGACGGTGCCAATTATTCCTGGCTGACGCTTTTTGACGAAATGGACAAAGGCACCATCAAGGGTTTCTTTGCATGGGGCCAGAATCCTGCCTGCAGCGGCGCCAATGCCAATAAGGTCAGAAGGGCCATGGGCAAACTGGACTGGATGGTGAATGTCAACATCTTTGACAATGAGACCTGCTCCTTCTGGAAGGGCCCAGGCATGAATCCGTCCCAGATCAAGACAGAGGTTTTCTTCCTGCCATGCGCCGGATTCTTTGAAAAGGAAGGGAGCATCACCAACAGCGGCCGATGGATGCAGTGGCGTTACAAGGCGGTTGAACCTGTTGGTGAATCCTTGCCTGACGGCGAGATCATGAGCGAGCTGATGCACAAGGTTAAGGCATTGGTGAAGGCGAAGGGGAGCAAATTCCCGGATCCTGTTATGGGCATGACCTGGGATTATGGTCCCAAGAAGCCCGACGGATCTCTGCGCAAATTTGATACCCATGAGGTGGCCAAGGAGATCAACGGCTATTTCATGCAAGACAAGGATATCAAAGGAACCCTTTACAAGAAGGGCACCCTTGTGCCGAGCTTTGCATTCCTCCAGGATGACGGTTCCACCTCTTCCGGAAACTGGCTATATTGTAACAGTTATACCGAGAAGGGGAACATGGCCGCTCGAAGGAACAACAAGGATACAAGCGGAATCGGTCTCTATCTCGAATGGTCCTGGTGCTGGCCGGTGAACCGGAGGATCATCTATAATCGCGCCTCAGTGGATGAATATGGGCAGCCTTGGGACAAAGAGAACCCGGTTATTTACTGGAACGGAAGCAAATGGGTCGGCGATGTCCCGGATGGTGGATGGCCGCCCCTGTCGAATGATGCCAAGACCCGTTATGCATTCATTATGAAACCCGAGGGACATGCCCATATCTTTGGGCCCGGCCTTGCAGAAGGCCCGTTCCCGGAACACTACGAACCTCTGGAATGCCCGGTGGAGAAGAACCTCATTCCTGGCAATCCGATCAGAATCAGTCCGACGGTGAAGATGTTCAGTAAAGAGGGTGAAGGTGAAGGGCAGGATGTCTTTATGAGCTGTGATCCGAGATACCCCCTGATCTGTTCCACCTACCGGGTATCCGAGCACTGGCAGACAGGACTCATGACCCGTTGGCAGCCATGGTTGGCGGAGCTTCAACCCGCCATGT